>JACRDF010000034.1 GCA_016212925.1 Desulfomonile tiedjei | reverse complement strand
TATCCACAGGCCCATTGGAGGCAACCAACAACAAAATCAAAACACTGCAAAGACAAGCTTATGGATTCCGTGACCGTGAATTCTTCGTCCTCAAAATCTATGCACTACATCTGACAAAGTACGCACTTGTCGGATGAGCCAGGCATGAGCCAAGAGGAGACCTGACCCCTTCCCGATGACTTGCATCCTTGCTGAGTACCAGCCTGCATATCAAATGTCCTTCGTTCGTAATCCACTCAAGTTCTATTCCCCATTTATACTGACAACTTATAGCCCAGGTTAATAATAAGATTATGGATCACATTAGTCCTTGAAACGAGAAGTCTCCTCATAATTGAACGAAACGAATAGATATTCTTTCGGAACCACATGTAACCGTCGTATAGTTCCTCAGCCGTCATATGCTTCGGTTGAAAAGAGACTCGCGTTTTCCCGTTGTAATAGGCCCAATCCGAATACGGTAATCTGCCGTCTTCTTTCCACTCCTCAAAAATTGGCGTTCCAGGTAGCGGAGTTAAGATGCTTGGAGTCACCCCGTCAATGCCTAATAGTTCGCAGGCTTTCAATGCGTCCTGGAATACTTCTCGATAATCCGTGTCAAATCCGAAAATGATGCCGGCCCAGACAGATATACCGTATGTATGGATTAATTCGATTGTGCGTCCATATCTGACCACGTTGTTGCTCTCTTTATTGACGCTGGCAAGACTTTCCGCTGAAAACGACTCTAAACCAATAAACAAATAAAGACAGCCCGCCTCCTTCACAAGGCCGAGTAGCTCCTCATCCTGACACCGGTCGATGGTCACCTGAGCCGCCCATTTCTTCCCTAGCGGTTTGAGTTTGTGCATCAATTGTTTGGCATAATCGATATTTCCAAAAAAGTTATCGTCCCAGAAGACAAAATAGCTTTGGTCAATGGTCGTGATATCTTCAATCACCTCATGAATTGGCCGCATTCTGAAAGAAGGACAATAAATCTGTTTGAGATTGCAATAGCGGCAGTTGTAAGGACAGCCCCGTGTGGCAAAAACAGCCCCTTTTGTAAACCTCCGCCGTCTTATCAAATCTCTTCGTGCAATGGGGAGGCCTTGTAAAGCCGGTGGGTGTTCGCAGGTGTAGAGCGGGTTTGCATTTCCATGATAGAAAGCTTCAAGGAATTGCGGCCAAGTCTCCTCAGCCTCTCCGACAATAAGGTAGTCGCAATATTGTTTAGCTTCGTCTGCCATGAGCGCTACGTGTGGGCCGCCCATCACAACCTTTACTCCGCGTCGCCTAAACCTCCGGGAGATTTCATAACAATGGCCGGCATTGGGTGTATTGACCGTGATCGCCACTAAATCAAATTCTTGCCCGTAGGGAATAGTTTGATTATATTCATCGACAAGGGTAATGTCATAATTGGTTTCATCAATAAAACCTGCCAGATATGGCATAGTGATTTGAACGAAGTTGTTGAACTGTTTTTTACGATAAGCGTGAATTTCCCGACTCTCCGGGGTCAGGAGTAAAATTCGCTTTTTCATATACTTGGCATTAACCAA
Organism: Desulfomonile tiedjei; assembly: GCA_016212925.1. Classification (NCBI taxonomy): domain Bacteria; kingdom Pseudomonadati; phylum Thermodesulfobacteriota; class Desulfomonilia; order Desulfomonilales; family Desulfomonilaceae; genus Desulfomonile; species Desulfomonile tiedjei. Next base: position 5,764 of record JACRDF010000034.1, on the reverse strand, counting down.
TATATTCGTAGGGTTCTTGGCTGCTTTTCTACCGTAAGCAGTCGTTTGCCTCTTCTTGCCCTTTGCTGAGGATACCTCACCGCTGCCTACCCGGGCAATCAAAATGCTCTCACTGGCCCTTACCCGAACACAGCAAGGCAGCATCGGGCCAAGTGTCGCGGCATTTTGGGACCTCGGTGGAGTTTTGGATGAACCTCCAGACGCACTATGATCTTGAAGTTGCCGAGGACTCAAAGCTCATGGACAGAATTAGTAAAGAAGTAACACCTCGAATGGCTGCGGGATCGGCGTGACATTCTGAATCTTGTCAGCATGCAGGGTCAGTAGAATAAAATAGGGGTCATCTACTCTTCTTGTCCCATGTCAAGCTACCTTTCGACGTGACGAGTCTGAGTTATGAGCCAAGAGCAGAGTTGACCTCTTTCTTTCGCACAAAACCCTCAGAAAAAAACGCGGAATGTAAGTCTAGCCTTCTGTCCCGGCTGTTGTTCTATCCACGATACGTTGTCTCAGGAATTCAAAAGTTCCTTTCACTGTGGCTATGAAACCATGGGAACGCCAAAATTTCCATGCCCTAATCGGGAGGCTGCGTTCGCGGTGGCCGTCGTTTTGTATGTAATACCGACCCCACACTCGAAAGTCTTTGAACATAGCATCATAAGCTGCTCTAAGGTTTGCTATGTGACTGCGTGATAAAGACTCTGATGTCAAAGATTCGTCCTGAATGAACGAAGCCAACAAATAAACATCAGACCGCAGATCATCTCGACGGGTTATATTGATCGAATTTTGCAGTCTCATACCATGCCTTGCTGCCAACAATACCAGGGTGAAATGATCGAAGAACTGTGTATGATATATGTCACGATATCTCTGTTCCGTGACTCCCCAGTCCCACAGTACCGGAGTTTCGATTATTAATATGCCGTCGGACTCCAATAAGCTCGCCAACCGTCTCATGAAAGCGGTAGGGGATTGGACATGCTCGATTACGTGGCCGACAAGAATACAATCGAATCGCTCCTCAAGGCCCAAATCGTCAATCGTGCCCTGCCTGACATCAAAATCCAGCCTATCTTTAATCCATTCAATCTGAATATGGCTTACATCGATCCCAGAGACTTGGAAGCCCATTTCGCTGTAGACTACCAGATGTTGGCCTCGACCACAGCCTACGTCCAAGAATCGAGGTTTCCTTTTGTGGGTCTTTTCAAAAACTTCGCGCCACGCCAAAACACCCAGCGAAGTATGTTTCTCTTTTCGGTAATCAAGGAACGCTCGCCCGGCCGAACTCTCAAAATCTCGTACAGGACTGAAAACTTCGTTGAAGCGGGCGAAACCGTGGAAATTATAGAGTGCAGCTAACTCTCGTTCCCCGTAAGGAGGACTAACGAACTGGAACCCGCAGATAGAGCATTTGCGGATTTCTCTGTCTACCAATAGGTCCACGTCTTCCACATAGGGTTTCAGATCTCTAGGCAGTTGTTCGGCAGAATAGAAATCCGAACGTTTCCCCAAGGATGTTGAATCGGCATAGCCGCAAACGGGGCATGTGATCAGGCTTGGGGTCATACCGATTTCCTCCTTGAATTGATCAAAGCCGCCACTACGATTGCTGCTTCAGGCGAATTTCTTAGTTGAAACCCTCTCCGTGGCGACCGGATTGTTTGGGTCGGCCATCTAGTCTTCCGCTAGCGGAATTCCTCTTAGCCGGTTGTCAGTAGAAACTCCCTCAAGCGAAGACGCGCGGGCGGCGGCTTGCCCAAGGGCGGGCCTGTTCAAGCTGGGCCGCAAGGCGAAAAAGGGTCGGTTCATCGCCGAACCGGCCTACAAAGTGGGAGCCTATTGGAAGGCCATCCTTGTTCCAGAAAAGCGGCACGGACATCGCGGGCTGGCCGGTGGCATTGAACAACGCAGTGTACGGCGCGAAGGCGACTACACGCTCCCATGCCTTCATGGGGTTGTCCTTCGGAGCGTCAAATGTGCCAAGAGGCACGGGCGGCTCCGCGAGGACGGGCGTGAGCATGACGTCATAGTCTGCAAAGAACCTGGCCATGTCTCTGGTAAGCCTTTGGAGGGTGGTCACAGCGCGAAGGTACCGGGATGCGCTGATCTCACGGCCCTGTTGGTAAATGGCAAAGGTAAGGGGCTCGAACATTTGCTCAGTCGGAGTGATGTTTCCAATAGCGGCTATGGTGTCGACGGTGGCCGCGCATCCTGCTGCCCATATGGCTATAAAAGCGCCGGTTTCCTCCGCGGAGTTACGAGTCATGGAGGGGGCTGCTTCCTCAACCACGTGTCCCAGGCTCTCGCAAAGGGCCGCGGTCTCCTTTATCGCAGTCATGCAGTCTTCATGCGGCGGGCGCCCGAAGGGGAAATCCGAGGAAAGAGCAATCCTGAGCCGGCCGGGGTCTGCGCCAACTTCTTCGAGAAAAGGGCGCCGGGGAAGAGGTGCGCAGTACGGATCGCCTATATCAGGCCCGGCGGTAGCATCCAGAAGGGCCGCGCTGTCCCTTACCGAGCGGGTCACAGCGTGCTCGCAAACCAGGCCGGATAGTATGTCCCCAAAATCCGGGCCCAATGGATTGCGCGCTCGTGTGGGCTTTAGGCCGAAAACCCCGCAGCAGGAAGCCGGAATCCGGATCGACCCTCCACCGTCGTTGGCATGGGCCATAGGAACCATTCCGGATGCCACAGCCGCAGCGGAACCGCCCGACGATCCCCCGGTGGTCCTCTCAGTGTCCCACGGATTCCTGGTTGGGCCGAAGGCAACCGGCTCGGTGGTGGGGAGAAGGCCGAATTCGGGCGTGTTGGTCTTTCCAAGTGCAATCAACCCAGCCTTCTTGAACCTCAGGGTCAGCTCGCTGTCATGGTCCGGCACGAAACCGCATAACAGAGGGGTCCCCATGGCCATTCTCACGCCCTCGCAAAAGGCTATTATATCCTTCATAAGGAATGGGACCCCGGAAAACGGCCCTACCGGAATCGGACCCGTAGCCCTTTGTCGGGCCTGATCGTACATGGGTGTGATTACCGCGTTGAGGCTTGGATTCAGCCGCTCAATTCTTTCAATGGCCGCTTCCACCAGCTCTGCCGGGGCGATCTCCTTGTTGCGGACCAACTCGGCCTGTGTTGTTGCGTCTAGAAAGGCTATCTCATCGAAATTGGCCATAGTTTACTCCTTGTTCTTGGTCGATTTTCCGTCTTTATCATTCCGAACTGGTTCGCTGTCCGGTAATTACGATGATTTCCGAACAAACTATCGCTTGATCAAAGATCACCTCGCCCCCGAGGGCGCCGCTTTGCTACTATAGCACTAACTTAACAAGTGGTACATAATTGGGGGCAGGTCAGTACGCTCGGAGTAGTCCATGGTTGATGAAAAACACGCAAAACGAATTGCAAATGAATTAGGGATCCAGGTTAACCAGGTACGAGCAGCCGCTAAACTCCTGGAAGAAGGCTGCACCGTGCCTTTTATTGCGCGGTACCGTAAAGAGGCCACGGGGTCCCTGGACGAAGTACATACGGCAACGATCCGCGATCGCCTGGAACAATTAGCTGTGCTTGAAAAGCGCCGCGAGGCGGTACTGAAGTCTCTGGAGGAGCGTGAGCTTCTCACGGAGGATCTCAAGCAGGCCGTCACCGCGGCGGATTCCATGGCGGAACTGGAAGATGTCTACCTGCCATATCGGCCGAAGCGCCGGACAAGGGCCACTATAGCTCGAGAGCGTGGGCTCGATGGGCTCGCGGACAAATTGTTCGAGCAGGGCCCTATTGATGTGGCAAGTGAGGCGCTGCGTTTCGTTGACCTCAACAAGGGAGTGGAATCAGCGGAAGATGCTCTTGCAGGGGCCCGCGACATCATCGCGGAAAAGATTAACGAGGAATCGAGAGCGCGCTCGGCGGCCCGCATGCTGTTTTTTGAAAAAGGATTGGTACGCTCTAAGGTCATTGCAGGAAAAGAGAGTGAGGCAACAAAGTTCCGGGATTACTTCGACTACTGCGAGAAAATATCCTCAACGCCCGGACATCGTCTGCTAGCCATGTTTCGAGGAGAAAAGGACGGTGTGATTTCGCTTCAGATCCGCCCGCCCGAAGAGGAAGCTCTGGGCCTGCTCAAAAGGCTTGTCATCAAAGCACGCAACGATGCGGCACGACAGGTGGAGCTGGCGCTGGAGGACGGATACAAACGACTGCTCGCCCCCTCCATGGAGACGGAAACTCGTCAAGAGGCCAAGAAGAGGGCTGACGAAGAAGCCATCCGAGTCTTTGCGGAAAACCTCCGTGAATTACTTCTATCGGCTCCCCTGGGCCGGAAACGAGTACTTGCCCTTGATCCGGGCTTCCGTACGGGAGCAAAACTGGTCTGTCTCGATTCTCAGGGGAAGCTGCTTCACCATGACACCATTTATCCAACTCAGTCTCAAAAAATGGCAGAACAATCCGCTGCCACAGTGAAGGAACTGTGCCGCAGTTTCGAAATCGAGGCCATCGCAGTGGGAAACGGCACCGGCGGTCGCGAAACCGAGACATTCATACGCTCCCTCGGCCTGCCTAAATCCATTACGGTGGTCATGGTAAACGAGAGCGGGGCTTCGATATACTCAGCTTCTAAAGCTGCCAGGGAAGAATTCCCCGACCAGGATGTCACCGTGCGCGGGGCGGTATCCATAGGGCGTCGCCTGCAGGACCCCCTTGCCGAGTTGATAAAGATAGATCCCAAATCCATAGGGGTCGGCCAGTACCAGCACGATGTGGATCAGGCAGCTCTCAAGCGGAGTCTGGACGATGTGGTGACAACCTGCGTGAATCGGGTGGGAGTTGAGGTGAATAGCGCCAGCACAGAGCTTCTCACCTATATATCGGGATTGGGTCCCACCCTGGCTAAAAACATTGTCTCGCAACGAGGCGCCAACGGTCCATTCCGGTCTCGAAAAGAACTTCTCGATGTTCCCCGGCTGGGACCAAAAGCGTTTGAACAGGCCGCGGGATTCCTGCGTATAAGGGGTGGCCGGAACCCTCTTGATGCAAGCGCAGTACACCCCGAAAGTTACCCGATAGTCGAGCGATTCGCACGACAACTGGGGTGCTCAGTGAAAGATCTCATAGAAAAAGAGGAGCTGCGCAATAAAGTGCGCCTGGAGGATTTTATCAGCGAAGAAGCGGGGCTGCCGACGCTCAGGGACATCATGGCAGAATTGGCAAAACCGGGCCGAGACCCTCGGGAAGAATTTGAACCCTTCAGTTTCGCGGAGCAGGTGAATTCCATCGAAGATGTGAAACCAGGCATGAGGGTGCCCGGAATCGTCACCAACGTGACAAAGTTCGGAGCATTTGTGGATATCGGGGTGCATCAGGACGGACTGGTTCACATAAGCCAGCTGGCGGATCGTTTTGTTAACGACCCTGCGGAAGTGGTGAAACCGCAGCAAAAAGTCACCGTAACCGTGTTGGAAGTGGACATTCCCCGTAAACGCATTTCCCTGTCTATGCGTTGAAGACACAGCACGGGAGACATGTTAGCCCGCGGGGAAGACATCGGTGCAAAGTGAGAAACGGGGGAGAGGCCTTGAAGGTATAGCGGTTGCCATAATTTTTGTCCGATTGGCAAGCACTCCATTCCGTCATTCCTGCGGAGGCAGGAATCCAGTCCCGCGTCTCGCGGGATTTCCTGGGTTCCCGCCTTCGCGGGAACGACGGGCGTTATAACGCTCTTGAAAAGTAGGCCCCGTAGATACGATCTGAAGACCAGATTGATTAT
>JACRDF010000033.1 GCA_016212925.1 Desulfomonile tiedjei | reverse complement strand
TCGTTCGTTTGCCCTAAATTGCATCCTCCTAGTATCCGCAACACTCGATACGGGTGGCTGGTTGGGCCTTACCCGACAGGGACTCGCACCCTGCAAGAGATGCCAAGCTGCGCCTGGCGCACTACCAATGCGCTTTCGTACCAGTGAACATGGCGGGCATGGGGACCGGCCATTCCTAAGGCCGCCTTTTTGAACGCGAATCGGTATAAAGGCTCTGAGGCCAACGCCGTGGCCGCGTTTTCACTCAGTTGATTTACTTGACTCTAAGAGGCAGGCTTTTCCGAAATAATGTGGTCTGATCTCCCTCAAAATTCGGATCGTTGTATCGATTCAGGTCGTAGATCAGGCTTGCTCGGACTTCATATTCGCCTGTTTTTAACTTCGGGTCCCAGGACAGGATACGCTCCTCTCCGGCTCGAATAATGGTTTCGTGGGGACCCTGCGCATCAGCCATACTGGCCGAAATAGCATCCGGGCGTTTCTTATCTTCTTCAAGGAAAGCCTTGTCATCCGGACGATCCCCATACCAAGGAGCGAACATCCAGTCCTGTCTTGCTACAACTATGCCTTTGCCATCAGCCACATCGGCTTTGAGATACATGCCTCGTCGGTTCGAGCCTGTGGGAACGGAATGTCCTGCCCCTATGTTGATGATATGAAAATTGAGGGCTGATGTTGATTCTTTCTCTGACACAATGACAAGGCTCAATGCGCCTGATAACCGTTGGGGAGAATGTCCACCGGTCCATAGGTGTCTTGCCACTGCCCTGACTGGCACATCCTCATTCTCAGCCGACTTCCGAAGAGTTCCAGGCATGTGACAGTCTTGGCACTGTTGAGAACCCAAGCCCGGTTTATGAAAATCTTCTCGCCATTCCAGGAAGGTCTGGGTCTGTTTAGCAACCACGCGTTTTCCAACGGAGTGGCAATGAGCACACATGGCTGCCGTCTTTATCTTTGGTTCCTTAACGGTTTCATGTGGTGCTTCAGCTCCATAGGGTCCTCGAATCTTGCCCTCCGGGGTGAGATGGCAACTGGCGCAGGTGATTCCAAGTGATTCTTTGCCTTGAGGACGCGCTTTGGGTCGCTCGATCTCAGGCTTGTCCAAATCGGGAATATCAAAGGGTTCAGGGTAATGGCAAACATTACAGGATCTTCCTCCTTCCTCCACATCGCGAGCGTGTACAGGCCAGGGGTCCGTTCCCGCAAATGAGTGTGCTGAACCAGCAGTCAGGACTCTTCCCGAAAGCGAGAGTAATTCCTGCTTCGGGTCCTTGTAAGCCATCGGTTTGTACATGAGATCGGTCCCGAATCCAAAAGCGTACTCTCGGTAGATTGCCTGATGGCATTCTCCGCACTCGGCTGATGGAGTGGCCGTACCCTGGGGAAAATCTTTGGACTTGGATACGAATTTCTTCTGTTCCGCTACAGGCTGCTGTTGGGCTTGTGCCGCGCTCTTCTCCAAATAGACCAGGGCCAAGGTCCCTGCGATCATCAAGAGCGCCATGACAAAGATACATGCCTTTCTCATGGGCCTGAACCTCCTATGTAGACCAGCGGCAGAAAACTCGGCCAGTTTGTCAAAACTCAACAATAACGAAAACCTTGATCGCAGTCACAGGATCGATCACCCGGTTGGGATTGATCCCGAACTGATTAGCTGGAGATGGGTTGTCCCAGTTCGGAACGGTCTTATCAATGCAGGCGTAATTGAACCACCTTCCCGGTTGCCAGTAGCCTGCCGCCATTCTCACAGTCCATTTGTCCAGCAATTGCCAGTCTATACCGGCGTCAATCTCCCATCCCAGATTGTTGTCGGGAATCGAAGGCGCACCCGTCGTGGCGGCATTGATGGTGCTTAGGTTCTGGAATTGAACCGTGGTGCCCGTAGGCCCAGGCCGCATGAATCCCCATCCGTAACCCTGTGCGGATGCTCTGTCAAACCAGCAAAAGCTTCCAAAGAGATTCAAATTGGATGCCGCGGCATAGTCCAGTCTTGCAGCGAGAATCGAGGCGTCGTTAAGGTACCCGTCCGTGTTCAGGTTGAACAAGTTCAAGCCTCCGCCGTAATAGAAGTTCATGACAAGGCTGTACGGCATGAATAGTCCGTTGTTGGCAAAGCCGTAAAAATACGGCTGTCTATCGATGACCACACCGTGCCTTCTATCCGGCCCTGGCAGCCACGCGTAAATGAAGGAGGCCTTGATCGGGCCAGCCATGAGGCCCGTCTCCACCATCCATCTCCAGGCTTCAATGTACCGAGGAGCAAACAGGCTTCCGGTTCCGTCCGCTCGGTCAGGCGTCCCGAGGAAGGTTCCATTCAGAGATCGTTGGAATTTAGTGGTTTTGTTGACCCAGTCCAACTCAGCGTTGAGAAAATACCTTCCGTTATTGTATTTGAGAAATATTCCGCCGTCCGTGCCGACGACATCGCTCGTGGGAAAAGATGCTCGGTCGATTTGGGACCGTTGGGATTCAGGCCCTCTGTGAAAGCTAAAGTATTCAGCTACCATGCCTACGGAAATCGGTCCGGCGTCGAAAGTAATGAACGCGGTCGGCGACAAAGCCAGAACTGCGTTCGTATCCAGAGGATTGAAGTACGGATTCTCGGTTGTTTGGGGAATCGAATTGTTAGGCTGATCTTGTCTAAAAGGGTTGTCCGGCTGCTGCCTCCACGGATAGAAACCGACTCCGATTCTCAATGGACCTGTGGGCGCCACCAGGAGCAATGATTCTGAAGTCAGGTCCTCGGCTCCATTGTACTGGAGTCCGCACCCAAAATTAAACGGTCTTTTTCCATAGGTCACTATTCCCCAAGGAGTTTGGGCGCTAAACCACCACATGGTCCACTGCCCCTCTGAAATAGCAACCTGAACTCCCGGACTCGTGGAATTGGTGTATGACGAGGCTATGGGGTCGCCGAAGGCTCCGATCCGATATTCGCCTCTCAGTCTCATGGCAGAATTGATTCTCAGCTCTGGAAGAACATTCGTCTCCATAACCTGATCGGCAGCGCTACTGGATGACGAGAGATCGTTGAGTTTTCCGCTCACCCAGCCGTTGACCGAGGCGAAATTCCCTGGTGTAGAACTATTGTCCAGGTCGTACTTCCCGAAGAAGCCCCTAGATCCGAGTTGTCCGACGAATCGGTTCTTCCAGACCAGCTCGCCCTCCATTGAAAATTCCCAGGCGGAGGATGAACTTGCCCCGAAGAACAGGTTCACCAAGAACATCCCTATGAGCAGCCGGACGAATCTCGAATGAAACATGATCCCTCACTCACTTCAGCTAAACCAATTCCATACACATTAGAACAAGCCCGTTCAGGATACAGGAACGGAAGAACTCTTGACAATCAAATGTTCCGGAAAGCTTCCGGTTTTTGGTTTGTTCAATCTCGTCCTTCATGGCGATTCCTTTGGAAAATAGTTCGACGCGATTCACGGTTTGCCGCTTACCACCAAATCGTCAAAATGGGTCTGAGCATCAGATTTCGTCCACAGTCCGATTTTGCCTGCTTCCTTGAAAGTCGAGTCCTTCGCGTCCAGATACTTTTTGCCATCGTAATAGCACTCAATGTGATCGCCTGTCATGGTAACACGCAGTGTCTGCCATCCCAAAGGATGCGGGATTTCTGCGCTCTTGAGTTCGGAACGTTGTCCGTTCACGACGTGATAGAGCCTATAATTGTCTTCCAATGGATTGTAACGAGCCACATAATAGTTCTTGGCATCCTTCGCCCTCCAGACGATGCCTCCGCCTTGATCAGTGCTGCCCGCGATGGCTCTCATTTTGACCGTCACATCCACGTCCTTATAATTGGTGTTGGTGACAAGCGTGAGGTTGAACGTTTGACCGGAACTTCTTGCCAACTGGGCCAGGACATTGGGTTTTGACGGAGCCGTGTCGTCGGCAACGACTTCCCATCTTCCCCTTTCATTCGTGAAGCCTTTAGCAGTTTCACCAATCTTGTCTGTATCGAAATTCCATGACATTTTCCCATTTTGGGCTGCTACAACTACCGCTGTCATCATCACTCCAAACACAAAGATCATTATTATCTTCATTTTTCAGCCTTCTTTCAGAATCAAAAATTGTGTGCGACTTAGATAACTTTTGGGATGGTCCTCAGAGAAGCGCTCCCAGTCCCACCTATTTGATAGGTCCTTTCGCCTCATCGAACGCGGCTCGCACGGTTTGAGCCAGTTTCTCCGCAGGTCCTGTTCCCCAGTAATGGAGGAAAAATACCCGTGGCAGCTCGTCCAGCATGTGATTGTGAACCGCAACGATTTCGATGCCGCCTTTTCTGAATGCCTGTATTACTGGGTTGACCTCCTTTGGGGACATCACTACATCACCGGCCACATGCGCCTTTTCATCAGTTCCTACGAACCCGGCCCAGGAGTTGAGCCCCATGCTTGAGGTCAATTCCACGCCATGCATTTTGACTCCAGGACGACCTACCGTGATTTTGAAGGAACCACCGGCCGCCTTGCCCGAATGCCCAATGACTTGCTCGATTTTCTTAGTGTCCAAGTTTAGAGGAGGTTCTGAACTTCCTGACGAGCCGGAACTTGGGGGAGGAGTGGCGGTTTTGTCCAAAGCACTTCTGATACCTTGGGCCATCTTCACGGGATCTCCCATTCCGCCGATGTGCATAAACATGATCCGAGGCTGGTCATAGAAAAAATGGTCGTGTAGCGCCGTGACCTGGACATTTGCCTCTCCCAGTGCGGAGATGACGGGATTGACCTCTTTTTCCAACAGGACAAGGTCCCCCATCACCATAGTATCCTTGCCCATGTCCTTCCATGCGGTCCAGGAACCAAAGCCGAGCGCTGTGGGCATCTGCTCACCATCAATAGTCACCTTGATGTCGCTGCGCGCAAAACGAACGACAAACGCCCCTTCATCCATTTGGCCCGGAAATCCCAAAATCTTTGCAACATCGCCAAGATCGGCAGAGGCACAGGCGACGTTTGAGGTGGACAGTGACAGCAGAACGACCAAAGGCAAAACCATTAAGAGTTTCCATGAATTACCCATTGCTCAATTTTCCTTCTAGCAATCTTTTTACTGGTAAGCATTCTTTATGGCACCGTCAAACGCGACAACTATTTTGTGCTATAACAACAACTTCAGCACCCCTTCAGTGTGGCAACCTAGGATAAGCCCCATCGAAACAGATGATAGACGATACCGAGCATAGCGCTGCATGCTATGGTCTTGATGACGCTCAACTTGAAGCGGAAAATCGCCAACATCGCGAACGCCGTGATGAAGAGTGATGGTACGTTGATTGTGGTCCATACCGGAATCTGCAAATGGACTCCGAAAAAATGGGCATCCCGAAGCGACCCGAAGACAGTGTGCAGAGCGAACCACACAGCCAGGTTGAGAACTACTCCCACTATGGCTGCTGATATGGATGACATTGCCGTGTTTAGCGACTTATTTCCTCTCAATGCCTCAACGTAAGGTCCTCCGACAAGGACCCAGAGGAAACAGGGGACAAACGTGGCCCAAGTTGTCAGCATTGCTCCGAGAGTCCCTGCAATCATCGGATTGAGGACTCCTGGGTTGCGAAAGGCCGCCAGGAACCCGACAAACGGCAAGACCAGAATGAGAGGTCCGGGGGTAGTCTCCGCCAGTCCAAGCCCGTCCAGCATCTCTCCGGGAGTGACCCATTTGTAGTTTTCCACGGCTTGCTGGGCTACATACGCTAAGACGGCATAAGCGCCTCCGAATGTCACTACAGCAGCTTTGCTAAAGAATGTCGCTTCCTGGAAATAAATGCTTTCGGATCCCAGCAAGATCAAAATGAGGGCGATGGGACCGAACCACAAAATCGTCCAGACAAGAGCCACGACGACAGCCCTTGAGACGGAAGGTTTCGTATGCTCCGGCGGTTCTTCCTCCAGCATCTTATCTACCAGAGCAGAATCACAAGGGTCCGAGTTCGTCGCATGCCCTTGATTTACTTCGAAGAGCGTCGGACTGAGGCATCCCCCCAGATAACCGATGACCGCGGCTGAGATAACGATTAACGGGAAAGGCACATCAAAGAAGAAGATTCCGACGAAGGATAGCCCCGCCAGCGTTACCGTGAGTCTGTTTTTCAGCACTCTTTTCCCTATGCGCACGACCGCCTGTATAACAACTGCCAGAACAGCCGGTTTCAGGCCTAAAAACAACCATTGCACAATGCTCAAATCCTGATAGCCGGCATACAAAACACTCAAGATCAACATCGCAATGAACCCTGGAAGGACAAAGACCGTCCCTGCTATGATCCCTCCGGGGATTTTGTGCAGCAGCCAGCCGATGTAAATGGCCAGCTGCTGGGCTTCAGGACCGGGAAGAAGCATGCAATAATTCAGCGCATGGAGAAAGCGGCTCTCACCTATCCACCGCTTTTCTTCCACCAAATATCTGTGCATGACCGCGATCTGAGCGACGGGACCTCCAAAGCTGTTGAGGGCAACCTTCATCCACACCCAAAACGCTTCTCGGAAGGTGACCATTTTCAGTGGGGAACCTTCGCAGACCGGTTCAGGCGAAGGGCTCTTCGCTTTGCCTGTTGATTCCAAGCCATATCTCCTTAATTCAGAACAGAATTCCTGTCGTTCCTCATCGAGCCGGTTTCACCTTGTCTTCACACCAGGCATAAAGGGCATCGTACATGGGGAATTCAAGCTCCATCTTCTTGTGATCGTCGGTCCCATGGAGGAGAGAAAAACCATGCGCCATGGCTTTGAGTCCCGCTCCCTGCGGTGAACTGCCCAGGTCTGCGGACACATCGGCCGCATGGATGATTTTGGCCATTTCGATCAGAGCGGGATCGTCCATCAAGCCATACTTGATTGCGATGCTCTCGAAGGAACAACGCCCCTCGACATGTCCCAGTTCTACTCCCGGAACATCATACGGGGTTGCCCCTTCTCGCTCGGCGGTAGCAATGACCTGCCCCTTCGGTACGAAAAGAAATACGGCATCCTTATCTATGAATCGTTTGATGAGCCAAGGACAGGCGATGCGATCAACGTGGGCATTTTCCCTAGTTATCCATTTCATTTATCTTCCCCCTCCGGGTCGCCAAGCTCGGTCCAGGCCTTTATACCGCCCTGGAGAAACCGGACATCCGGGTGGCTCTGTTGAAGCCGATCAGCAACTGACTGACTCACGGAACCACCCTTGACACAGTACACTACCACCGGCCTGTTTTGAGGGATTTCATCGGTCCACTCATCGGCCTTTTCCGGATCAAGCCAGTCAGCGCCGCCGATTTTCTTCGGCGCAGCCTCGAAGTCGGCTTTTCTCCGCACATCGAAAAGGGCCGGTTTCCGCTCACTGCCCATGAGGGCTTTTAGTTCCTGGGGGGTTATGGAATCCGCCATTTTCAATTCTCCTCTCTTCTCGAAGATTATTTTGCGGGGAACCGCGCCAGGCAATGTCCCCCACAGTCGTTTTCCCTACTATGGCACTGGTGGCTCATGATCTTTGCAAAAAGGAGCCTCCCCGACCACGGGCGCTTGACACACGCGGCATAAGCCTCTCCTCACGGGGTCCTTGATGTCCGCGCACGGGTCAGCTGCCTGTGCTTCCGCTGATCCCGATGGTGCGGTTTCCTCAAACTTGCTTGTCTTTTCATCTCTTTCGGACATGGCGAATACCTCCTCTTCGTTTATCCCCATGCCGGATGTTCCATTCGGCTACGGGACGGGGCTCGTTAAAAACCGTTCTTGGAGCAGAGTGTCTCTAAAGGCCTCTTTCCTAAAATCTTCACAGTCCAATCTCTCTGACCACTTGACAAGAAGATACAACTGCATCATCATCATGTCAAGTGTTGCAATGAGGTGTGACGATGACCGAATGTCTTGACGGAAAATGGCTGCTTCTCATCCACCAGATTCCCCCAAAGCCGGGCTACCTCAGGGTCAAAATCTGGAGGAGGCTGCAGGCTCTCGGCGCTGTGGCTATAAAGAACTCCGTGTACGTCATCCCCAGGAACGAACAGACCCTAGAGGACTTCCAATGGGTCCTCAGGGAGATCGTACAGGCAGGGGCCGAGGCTTCGATCTGTGCGGCGAGCTTTGTCGAGGGATTGACGGACGAGCATGTGGAAGCTCTGTTCCGGACAGCGCGTGACGCGGACTATGGACAGATTGCCGATGAGGCGAAAGCGGTCATCGATGCCGCACCGCCTGGCGCGTCGATGACGGACGAAGATCGATCCGAATTGGAGGCAGCTCTCACACGCCTCAACAAGCGATTCTCGGTCGTCGTCAACCTAGACTTCTTCGGGGCACCAGGCCGCGAATCTGCACTAACCCTGTTGGAAAAGATTGAGTCCAGGCTCGCAGAAGCACGGAATCGTACGGATACGGGAACGAAGGCGGTTGACACTTCGGATGTCACGCAGTTCCGAGGACGTACATGGGTGACCCGGAAAGGGGTGTACGTAGATCGCATCGCCTGTGCATGGCTCATTCGCCGCTTCATCGATCCTGACGCCTCATTCAGGTTCGTTTCCGAGCGAGGGTACCGTCCGAAGACGGGAGAATTGCGATTCGACACGTTTGAAGGAGAGTTCACCCACGAAGGTGATCTCTGCAGCTTCGAGGTTCTTGTCCAGCGTTTTGCTGTAAATGACAAAGCCCTCGCAGAAATCGGCAAGATCGTACACGACCTCGATCTGAAGGAAACAAAATTCAGGAAACCTGAAACTGCAGGCATTTTAGCCTTGCTCGACGGAATTGTGGCGTCTCGCAAGCCCGATGATGCCCGGTTGGATCGGGGCTCAACTCTGTTCGACGACCTCTACGAATATTTTCGTAGAAAGTAATTCCCCAGGAGGAACACACCATGCCCAGCATAGAGAAACACGTGGAGACGAGTCGCCGAAGGACCGGCAAGGATTATCTGGAACTACACGAATGGATCGACAAGGACCCGGAAAAGAAGGTCGAACGGCACGACATCACGAAAATCTATGAGTACGGGAAAATGATGGAGGAGAAATATGGTCCTGAAGGGCTTCAGGAGTACCTCCAGCATATCCACGATGACTTTGTCGCGAGGTTCAACCACGTCAAAGAGGACGTGGACAAGGCCATTGCTGACACGCTGGCCTACTTCGGGGTGAAATCGCCGAAATAGGTTCGCCGAGTGCAGGTCTGCCGGTAGTTTAGGGGCGTCAAAACAAATCCACGACCGCGTCAGGCCTCTCAAGAATGATCGGATGAACGGCTCCGGAGCCCTGGTGTGTGAGCCGGTAGGGAGAACAAAGCATGCCCAGTACTGAAGAACATGTGGAAATAAGTCGTCAAAGAACCGGGAAGGACCATAGGGAATTGCACGAGTGGATGGACGCGGATCCAGGAAAAAAAGTTGAACGCCACGATGTGAACAGGATCTGTGAATACGGACAACTCATGAAAGCATTATACGGAGAAGAAGGTCTGGAAGAGTATGTGCAGCACATTTACGACGACGTGATCGCAAGGTATTTGCGCGGCAAGACTGATCTTGAGTCGGCTATCCTTGCTCAGACGGCCTTTTTCGCACTGAAATCGACTGCAAAAGGCCCTGACGGAGACGCGTGCAGGGTAAAGGCGTCAGATGTGGATCTTCTCCGGCAAGCAGGGGTATCTGAGGGCGACATAGCACATTCGATTCAAGTGGCCCAGAAGGCCCTGGAACTTGCTGAGAGGACCGGTGCGGACCTGGACAAAGTGTTGGTAGGCAGAGGAGCGCTGTTGCATGACCTGGGGAAAGCCAAAGGGCGTGGACACGACCACGGCATTTTCGGTGGTGAGATTGGCCGAAAGATGGGGCTTCCCGACGCTATTACCACGATCATGGAGAAGCACGTCAATGCTGGCCTAACGGAGGAGGAAGCTCATGGGCTCGGCCTGCCCAGAAAGGACTACTCGCCCAATACCATTGAAGAAAAGATAGTGATTTACGCGGACAAGCTCGTGGACATCATCACGGCTTCAGACAGAATCGTCGCCACGGAACACGAAGCCGAGGAACGGTTCCCTGAGATACTGAAGACACATCCCAATCTGGCGAAAGGCGATAAACCTCTCAGCAGGCATCTTCAATATCACGAGGAGATACAAGGACTGACAAAAGCCCGCTGAGGCGTCAAGAAAGGCTCTGATGATGACAAAGTCCAGCACGAAAATTCTCACAGAACCCACAAACGGCGTCGATGTGAACGATAGCATCAGATCAACCTTCAGCGGCTTGTGTGCGGTGGGTTTTTTTGCCAGGGCCTCCTATGCGTTGGCTCGAACGCCGGTATTGGCGCTATTCGCTGCCTCTCTGGGAGCCGGACCTGAAGCCATAGGTTTCGCTGTCGCGATTTCAACGGTCACGGGGATTTTCTTCAAGATGCCGGCTGGAGTACTCTCGGACGTGATCGGTAGGACTCGGACATTATTCATGGGCCTGGCGGTTTTCGCGGTTGTTCCGTTTGCCTACTTGTGGGTTTCTTCATACGAGGCCCTCGTAGTAGTCCGGTTCTTTCACGGGTTCGCGACGGCCATATACGGTCCCGTGGCAATGGCCGTGGTCGTCGGTGTTGCAGGGGATAAACGTGGCGAGATGCTCTCCTGGTTTTCTTCCATAACCATCATCGGCAACCTAATAGGCGCGCCGCTCGGGGGCCTGATGCTCACAGAGCTGTCCGCCGGAGCAGACCCGAGCTTAACCCACTTCCATATTGTGTATGGAGTAGTTGCGGCGTTAGGGATGGCTTCTTTGTTGATTGCTCTTTGGGTCATGCAAGGGAAGTGGGATGCTCCGAAACATGAAAATGGACGCACGCTCAGGGCAATTTGGGACCAGTTTCGAATTGGAACTCGGGAAATCCTGATGGACCGCAGAGTGCTACTCACCAGCAACATGGAAGGCGTGCAAAACCTTTCTGTAGGCGCTTTGGAAGCGTTTCTACCAATCTACGCAGTCGTGATCTGCGGGTTCTCCGCGTTCCAGGCAGGCCTCCTCTGGGGAGTGCAAATCTTCGTCACGGTTCTCTCTAAGCCCCTTATGGGCAAGATCTCCGATCGGCATGGGCGCCAGACCCTCCTGTTCTGGGGCATGTTCGTTTGTGTGATTCCTTTCGTGCTCATTCCCTGGTTCCGGAGCTTTCCCGTGCTCCTCGTTCTGGCAGCGATCTTCGGTCTTGGTGAGGCTATAGTCACCTCTTCCGCGGCAGCCCTTGTGGCGGACTTCTGTAGACAAGACCATCTGGGCTGTGCCATGGGAACCTTCGGGACCATATTCGATGTGGGGCATGCTTCGGGTCCGCTGCTTGCGGGTCTTCTCATCGGACTGACGGGTTCCGGCACTGACTACCGTTTATCTTTCGCTATTGTGGCCGCGCTCTTGGTTGCGGCTGCAATAGTCTTCCGCGCAGGAGTCAAACGCTAGCATTAGGACTAGTGCGGAAGAAATAGTCATTCAGATTCCATCACTTACACACAAAAGGAGAAAGAAACATGGCCGCATTGGACACTGACAGCAAAGAACACTTCAGGAAGCCTTTTAACTTTGAGGAGGCCCAGGAAAAAGGCTTTACTCGGAAGACCCTTTTTGAAACGGAACACATGCGCTTCAGCATATACATGATCCTGCCGGGCCAGGAGAACCCGCTGCACCGGCATCCCTTGTCGGATGAGATCCTCGCTTTCACTCATGGGGAGGGAGAGTGTGTGGTGGGGGATGAGGTTGTTGCAGTGGAGCCGGGCAGCGTTCTATTCATACCACAAGATGTGCCCCACGCTGTCAGGAACACACACAAAACCGAGACCTTGGGTTGCACTGTGGTGCAGTCCCCGCTTCCGTGCGAGCATGTGATGGGCACCTGAGCGAAAGAAGGTGGCTGGTAATCATTCACGTACGTGCGGGAGCGTCTCCCATGCCCCGAAGGGGCAGCCCGACAGTAGCCACGGGCGTAAGCCCGTGGAGAATGGTCCACACAATCATTTGGATCACCAACCCTGGAGGGGTCGCCCATGACCGTGAGTTGGACTTCGGGATTGGTCGACCCCTCCAGGGTCGGTGATTCAGGGCTGTGGCAATGCTTCCGGTCCACGGGTTACACCCGTGGCTACCATTGGTACGCCCCTTCAGGGCTAAGAATCCCTTCCACCCCCGCAAGACTGAATGGTTGCGGTGGCTGTTGTTTTACGCATCCTTGTGAATCCCCAAGGCTCAAATCGCATCTTATTTGAATGAATTACAGGACCACGAGATATGTGGAGGCTCCAAACGGTATTGGAGGTTTCAGCATGAGAATTCATCAAGGATTGAGCATATTGTCGATTCTGGTGGCCATATTATTTGTCATGAGCGCCCTGGCGGCCGATTCGGCCGTGGCGGCAGGAAATAGCGCGAAAAAGAGCACGTTTAAGGATGCTCAAACAAAAGCCGACAGAATCCTAAAGGACGCGGCAGGAGTGAGCAGTTCCGGTGTAGCTCCGGCTCAACAGGCAACCATAGCGGGCAATCCTCCGGTTGCCTTCTACACCACTTATCCGCCGGGAGGGACAGGGCCTGTTTACACATGGTTCATACCCGCGCAGCCCGCGGGCCAAAGAGCGGGACAGGCTGTCGCGGGAACAGGCGATTGGCGTACGCCGGCCGGCCAGGGAACCGCCGCTCCACAGCAGGGTGTAGCAGCGTCACAGGCTAATCCACCGAGCAGCGGCTGGGGTCCGGCCTCGCTCTGTTATTGGCTGCCGAGGTGGGGAACCGGTACTGGATGGAACGCCCCGGCAACGTCAAGTAGAACCGTGGTGCCGACTTACAACCAGCTCGCTCGGCCTGGGACCCCGCAAGCGTTACCCGGAGCCGCGGCCAGCAGTCCCATGACCGTCTGTTACAGCGGTTGCGTTCCTTCTTGGACCGGTCCCGGGTACACGACCGGCACGGTCTGCGCTCCGGCGTGTTACTGAGGTGCGCGACCTATCGTAAGCTGCTGCAGTCGTTGGCAGAGACACCTCCGGGCGGAAATGGATGCGACTTGCTGGAGTCCTCCGGTATTGTTAATTTATGAGCGAAAGAGGCCATCTGGAGTCGGATTGTGCCGTCAATCAGGTGGTCGAAAAACAGTGTGAATCGGGAGGATCTTAGCTCCGAAAGGCTGCTTCGGAATAAATTGATGCAATGACGCTGCGAGGTACGATGGATTTTCGCAAATCTGACGAAGCAGGTTAAGAGAAAGAGTAAAAGACAATGGTACACATCGATCTCAATGACGAACAGGCCGACATGCTTGAACACGTGGTCGAGAATTATTTGTCCGAATTGACCTCGGAAATCTCTAACACGGAGAAACTGTCGTTTCGTGAGGATCTCAAGCGAGAGAAGGCTTTTCTCCTGGATTTCAAGGAAAGGATCACGAAGAAGGCTGCTTAGAGTATGGGCCTATACTTCTACGAGTATTCCCGCAAGGGGCTTGCACAGGCCCTCTAAGCGCATTGCTGCAACGTCGGTGCGAGCGGGCCTCTTCCCTACTCGGGTAAGAGGTTCGCTCGTGACTTTTTCGAATTCGTACGGGCAAATCATTGCCTTTGCGGGGTGGCTCGTAATCATTCATACTGATTTGCGATGAAACTTGGAACACGGCAGAGAAGAAGCACGGACCTGCTTGGGCAGGTCAGTGCCCTACACGATGGCGATCCGAGTCATTCTTCTAAATGCCAATCGGTATGAAAAGCAGGGAGCGATCTCCGAAAATGAAGGTTGGGGTAGTGGGATCAGGTTTGGTCGGGGCAACGTCGGCTTATGCTTTGGTTATGACAGGCGTGGGAAGCGAAATAGTGCTGCTCGACAAAAACAAGGATCGTACGAAGAGCTGTCGATGAGTTGGGACATTGAAATCTTTCATGAAAGGGTACGCCACCTGACCGTCCAAACTACTGCTTGGGCGCAAGATCTTGACTGAAATTCAAAACCCCATTATTTTACACACGAATTTGTCTTATCCTTCACTACTATCTTTCCATTGACGCGCGTGATTAGCTTGCACACGCCGCGGGCTGAGGTTTCGGGGATGAAAAGGATCATCATCGTCCTTGCCGTTTGGCTGGTCCCCTTCTCGGCTGCCGCGAACGATATCGTTGGCTCTCTGGTCGTTTCAGCCGTACCTGCCGAGACTTTTGGTTCTACAGCGTTCAGGTTCGGGCAAATCAGAATCACTCCTTCGGGGCGACTGGGTTATCAAAGGATGGGGGTGGATGCCAGAATTCCGGTGCCCTTTGAACTCTCCATTAAAGGAGGCGAAGGGTACAGAGGAGACCCGGCCAGATTGAAGCTTCCGGAAGCGAATCTTTGGATCGCGGAAGCAAGCGTAACGGCCCAGGTGAACCCTAATCTTGCCTTCTTCACGAGTGTCGCGGGAAACTTCGTCCAGAGTTTCTTGGGTCCCACACTTGGAGGGACGGTTGTCCCGAACAGGCCGTCCGAATGGAGGGAGCGTCAACTTGAGTGGTGGGAGATTGAAGTGGGAGCGACTTTCAATGTTTGGAGCCCTTTTGGGCTTATCGGTGGGTTGCGATGGGATCATTTCGACCTTGCTTTCCGCGACGCCCGCGGTGTTGCCGGCGCAAGTTCCGGCACATACAAAAACGTGAATCTCGAGGCCACCGACCTTTCAAGTGAGATCTGGATACCGTATGCAGGGTTTGGATTACTGGGACGGAGTTACAAGGCCTACATCATTGCCAGTCCTTTCGCTGCTACTGATATTAAGGTGCTCACCAGGATGACTGCGAATGTATTGCCGTCAAACAATTTCTCCGGGGAGGCAGAGGTTGCCTTGAATAAGCCGGCCGGATTTGTTGAGGCCAGGTTCGAGTACGATGCGAGGGTTTCGCCTGAAATCCGTCTGGGGCTATGGTCCAAAGGCAGCTGGCTCGCAACCCGAGGCACCGGAAAGGTCGAAGGCAAATACACCACAAATCACCCGGACCTGACAGCAACACCCCTTGGTGGAGAGTCCATGACCTTCTCGCGATATAATGTCGCGGCTGGATTGGCCTTGAAGCTCTCATTCTGAGGTCGTATGGGGCGTCAACCTCGTCACCAGTCCTTGAGGCCGAACTTGTTCATTTTGTTGAGGAGTCCCTGTCTCGAGAGGCCGAGGGACCTGGCAGAGAGGCTTCTATTGCCGTCGTAACGGTCAAGGGCCTGGATGATCATCTTGCGTTCGAGGGCATCAACCGCGTCTCTGAGCTTCGGCAACTCCGTGGAGGTTTTGGCCTTGAATATCTGTTCAAGGGATTGAGTAATTCGCGGGGAGAGGCATCGCACCGAAATGTTGCCACCTTCCGACGCGAGAATCTGAGCCCTTTCAATCTCGTTTTCCAGCTCCCGGACGTTCCCCGGCCAAGGATAACGGACCAGAAGATCCAGCGCCGCGGGGTCTATCCCGCGAATCATCTTTCCTGTCTGAAGGTAGAAGCGATGGAGAAAATGCTTGATCAGGGCAGGAACATCCTCAATTCTTTCTCTTAAAGGCGGAATCGTAATCGGGAACACGTGAATACGATAAAAAAGGTCCTCCCGGAAGAGCGCGCGGCGCACATGGTCCTGCAAGTCACGATTAGTCGCGGTTATAAGCCTGACGTCAACCTGCTGGGTGATGTTGTCTCCTACAGGTCTGATTTCGCCGACCTGAATAGCGCGCAGAAGCTTGACCTGCATGGCCGGAGAAGTGGCTTCGATCTCATCCAGGAACAAACTGCCTTTGTCCGCGGACCTGAAAACACCCTTATTGTCCCCGACCGCGCCTGTAAACGCCCCCTTCTTATGACCGAAAAGCTCACTTTCAATAAGTTCCGACGGGACAGCCGCGCAATTCAGGGTGATCCATGCTGCGTTGACTCGGGGGCTGAGCTGGTGTATCGCGCGCGCTACCAGCTCTTTGCCCGTTCCTGACTCCCCTTGGATCAATACGGTGGTTTCCGTGGGCGCGACTCTCCTGATAAGGGCCCGCACATCCTGAATGGCCTTTGAACTGCCGACTATCTCTTCGAGCGGCTCCTTGTGTTGAAGGGCCTGTTTCAGGTCGACGTTTTCCCGCTTCAGAATGGAAGCTCGTTCTCTTAGATCGTCCCATTCCAACGCGTGCTCTATGGATCGCGCTGCTTGCGATGCAAAGATCTCGGCTATTTCGAGATCCGCGCCTGTGAACACCCCCGCTTTCTTGTTCAAGACCTGAAAGGCGCCGATGGTCTGGCCGACCGGGGTCTGCAACGGAACGCAAAGGAGGCTCTTTGTTTGAAAGCCGGTGCGGGAATCCACGTCCTTGTTGAAGCGGGCATCATGATACGGGTCGGCTATGTTTAGAGGCTGCCTGTGGGTAAACACCCATCCGGCAATACCCGAATTCCACGGGATTCGTATCTGATAGTGCTGTAGCCCCACACCCAGATGGGAATAGAGTTCTTCGGTTTGGTTGTCCGCGAGAAAGATGGTGGCGCGTTCCGCATTCATCACCGACGGCGCTTCTCTGATAAGAAGTTCGACCAGAGACCCCATGTTGGTCTGGGTGCTCAACAGGATGCTCATTTTGAACAGGAGCGAGATCCTTTCCAGGTACGACGTGGGGGGGCGAGTCCGTGTCTTGGAGGGAGCGGACCCGAGGGACATGCCCAGGGCTTCTTTGAGCAAGGTTATGTCCATGTGGATGGTTAGCGCCTGGACCAGTTCATCCACAGAGACCTTTCCGCTCATCAGCAGCAGCTCATGAGGAGATCTGCCTGTCTCTCTCGACTCCCGGATGGCCGTGGAATAGTCTTGGCTGGTTATTCTTCCCGTTTCCAGCAGAAGCTTTCCGATTGAATGCTGATCGATCAAACGCCACTCTCCCGCGTTGTAGGAAACAGTTTTCTCAATATAAGGCTATTTCCCCTGTTTGACCGTGGATGATCATTTTAGTCCCCACCACTACGTCCCGGCCGTCGAACTTCACGGACTCGGGTTTGCCGGAAAATTTCACTATCTGCCGGACCTGCCCCACATAGACCTTGCCAAGCGCTTTGGAGATGTCAGCCGCGTGTGCTCCACGACCACCCAAGCGGCTCACCAGCGCCGTGGCCACAGGCAGGGAGAAAACCTCGTCCATGATCTCCTCCGGGATCGGATCATTGACCACAAAGACGAACCCGTCAAGTTTGTCGTGTTCCGGCATCTTCTCGTTCATGGCCTCGATGATGGAACGCGCTTTATTGATGTGCCGAAATGGGGCAATCTGATTTCTGTCGGTTACCAGGATACCGCGAAAAATGGTCCCGGACACTCCGGTGCCTTGAGCAATAACGTTGTAACCGAAGCTTTTCAAGGAGGGGACACGCTCCTTGCGCTCGCGGTCCTTGCGGACCTGCAACACAAAGACCTTCCCCTTCTCGATTGTGTATTCCACACGGATATCCATATGAAGCCGTTCCGCGGTTCTGAACAGGATCTTCGAGAGTTGCTTCCAGCCATCCGGCATCTCCGTAGCGAGACACTCTTTGGTCTTCCACGGGTCGTAAACCGGAATGGTAGCCACTTTACCGTCCACTACGTCGGTTCCTTGATCACCCAGAGCGAAGTCTCCCCGCAGGTCCATTGTGAACGGATTGTAAGAAACCACTCCAGTCCCGGAGTTGGTCAGCTCCATATTGCCGTAGACCATGCTCTGGACAATTACGGGGGTTCGCCAATTTCCCGCGATTGCCGCGGCCTCCGCGTACTTTCTGGCTGCGGTGCTCTCGTGTGAGTGCATTACAACACCCGCGCAATAAATCAGGATATCGAGGAACTTGCCCCTGTCCAGTAGGTCAATGACTTTTGGAGCCAGTTCCGCGACTCGCCTTTTGTATTCGAAGGCAAGGCTTTTCATCTGATCGGCGCTCATGTGAGCCTTGCGAATGACCCTGTACCTCGTTTTACTTTCGTCGATAAGTTCCTGAAACTCGTCTCGCTCGATACCGAATACCGATTGGCTGAATTCCTGAAGGAAACGGCGATAGCAATCGTACGCGAACCACGGATTAACCTTTTTGGCGAGACCTTCAGCAATTTCGTCATTTATTCCCACGTTGGTGATGGTGGTCATCATGCCGGGCATGCTTATCCGGCCCCCTGATCTGACAGAGCACAAGGCAGGATTCGCGGGGTCCCCGAAGGAACGGCCCGAGTGTTTGCCCAAGTTTTCCACGGCCACAGACAAGCTCTGGCGAAATTCGGTATCGCTCAGCAGCTCATCGGTGGTCTCGAGAGGCTGGTCTGTGGTGATAACGAAGTACGGAGGCGTGTTTTCGGCGAACCTGAGCAAGAGAGCCTTCAGGCCTATTCTGCACGGAGAGATCTCTTCAGCATCCGGAAAATAGAAAGGCACCGAACGAGAAGGCGTCTTGCCACGCCTTGCCACCCTTCTGCCCGATTCGGCGAGGCGCTGGTTCAGGAACAGCTCCACTTTGTCTATAAACGTTTCCAGGACCCGGAGGTTGCCGTCTCGAGCTTGCAGATCGGATATGTACAGGGTTTTCAAATAGTTCCTAAAGAAATCCGTCTCAGGGATATCCTTGAGCGTAGTAAGCTCCTTGAGCTTTCTGGGCAGTTGTTCCATAGGATGCGCGGACAAGAAGTCGTCAAACGGCTCTTCGAAGCGGTTTCGATAGAATATGTGTATATCGTCCAGTTCGCTCTTGAGAATCTTAATTAGGTCCCGCACCTTGTCAAAAGTCAATCCAAGCGCTCCCGCGCGACGGAGATCACGGCCCGCCTGGACAAGGTAGTAACTGGAATGACCGTTGACGGAGAGCCCGCGGACAAGCTGGTCCAAGAAGCTGAGCGCCTGGGGAAGGTTTTCAATGGTGATCTGCTCAAAACGCGTGTTGTTGATGCTCGTGGCCAGAGTCTCTTGCAGGGCTTCGAGACCCAGGTCCTGCGTGAAAGCCTCAAAGCGGTGTTCAATGTACGTCGCCTTTTGCGCGTAAGCATGCCCGGCCTTCTTTGCCCGAAGTATTATAGGCGTGTCAGGCTGCTCGCGCTTTATCCGTTCCATTTCCCGGGCGCTGTCTTCGGTACCTTCAGTGAGGGTCACCGCCGGCGGCATGGGTTCACGGATGTCCGGGGTAAGAAAACGCACCTTGAGGGCCTGCCTATCCTCAATGATCTGCTCCAGCCTCTCCAGGTCCTGATGGCTTCCGGGAATGGACGTGGATTCACGGACAATGAAATATTTTGTGTGCAGGCCTTTCAACAGGTCCACTACATCAAGTACCATGCGCCGAGAGAATTCCGGCCAGGTGTCATCATCCCTGTACGCTGCTGAATCCAGGGCCACTAACGCCATCATGCCGTCTTTTTCAGCCGGGTTGATTTCCAGGTCCTCGAAAATCCGGTCGGTCAGTCCTTGGATTCCCTGCATCTCCGACTCCGAGCACCACTGGTCCATGGACAAATAGGGCATGGATTCGGGCGGCATCCATTCCACAAGCGCGTCGCGATTCCCGTCCTTGAAGTATCTCAGGATGCTCTGGCAGAAATAGAAATTCTCGACGCTGCCTCGCCAGTGAATGTCTCCCCGGAGCTTGCCGAGGAAGTTCCCCAGGGGCTTTACCCCTCGGTTAGCCAACTCTTTGGCCAGGCTCGCCGCGGTGAGCCTCAGGGCATCCAGCGGACCGATGTCCTTGAGCGAGTAGGGAATAGCCTTGATCAGCGTGCGAACCAGAAAGTGGGTCACAGGGGAATTGGCTCTGAGCAGGCGCGAGATCCAGTACTGGATGAGGTCCTCGTCGCACAGGCGAATCCGGCCGATCTCGATCTGGATGGTGAGGTACGGTATCAGCCGGTGCATGATGCGTGGATTGGACGCGATAATTGCCATCAAGCTCTTGATGTGCTGGACGTGAGCCTGATTAACACCGGCTTCTTCGGCCAGTACTAGAGGTTCCCCCGTGTCGTCGTCTTCAATTGTATACTTGGTTGTCCGCGGCTGAATCAAAGGGCGCCTGACCAAATGGTCCAGCAATTCCTGGGCCATAAGTGAATAGCCGGCATTGCCCAACGTCACTCCGAGAGATTCTATTGCTCTCAAAGAAGAAACTATCTCGTCGGTATCCTGGGCGGAGTACGCTCGATCCAGCAGCAAGCTTGCAAAGGTATTGACCAGGTCTCGAGAAGCCTGCTTTCGCGTCTTTTCCAGCAGTACGACGACTTGACAAAGGCCCCGGATGAGAAGCTCCTTGACCTCCGGTTTGTCCACACATAAGATTTGACCGGCCAGGATCTCCGCGAACGCCTCCTGAACTCTTGCCGGAAGCGAATCAATCGCCTCCTGAAAAGCAGTCAGAATCGCCTGCCATTCCTGGGCCAGTCCCCTGACAAACGCTATTCCTTCGGAGATTTCAGACTCGTCGATTGACCGCTGCCCTTCCAGGACAAGACTGTAGGCTCTTTGTCTGTCCTGGACTTTGTCCAATGAGTAGCGATCGATGCGTGCTAGAATCTCCATCCGAAAACGCTCCTTGTCCGGGAAATCCTCTTCGGAAACAGTGTCGCTGAGCTTCTGAACCAGATTCGCGGGACAAGCTCTAATATCCTCCATAACTGTGAAAAGGACCTGTGCCGCCATAAGGTCAATCATCGGACGGAGCTGAAGTCGCAGATCCTCGGCTCTCCCGTTCAACGCCGAGCGAATGCCGGATATTTCGAGGGTTCGCCGCTCGAAGGAATTCACGGGCTTGGGAAAAGCCTGCCCGGCCAAAAATTCCAGGCTTCGTTCAACAAAAGGAAGGTAATTGGTCAGGAATTTATCATCGGTAGACTTGAGGATATTTTCCACAAGGCGGGACAACGCATACTCGGCCTCGGACCTCGCCTGTGCATCAAACGGTTGCGTGATTGCCGCAAAGAAATAGGCGAAAACAATCTCAAGCACGGGCGCCAAGCGTCCTTCGAGTGAATCGTCATCGCGATCCAAAGAATACCTCGATAGCGCCGCAACCACATCAACCCAGTTCGGGATGTCATTGAGCACTGGGATTAAATTCTCTCGGATGGCGTCTCGCCTGCCCTCAAACGACGTGAGATAAACCACGTTCTCCAGGGCCTCTCGCGGAAACCGGACGAACAGGGTCAGTTTCGAATCATCTTGTCGAAGGCCGATGAGATAAGGAGACGCCTCCTGCCCCGAGCGGTCCAGTACCATCAGGGCGTTTTCCAGATTTTGCACTTCCAGCGTGAAATGATTGTCCAGCCGGATTCCGGACGCGGCTATGACGGAAGCCATCCCTGCGACCTGGTAAGGATTCAGCGGCTCCCGGTCTCCGATTTGTCGAATAAGGTCTTTTGGATCCACGATTAATCTCGGTTATGCAAGCAATCTGCCAACTAAAGGGTAAATCATTGTGATTTTCACCGCAAGCAAAACAGCTAAAGCCGCGGGAAGATTGTGGGGAGGCCCTTTTTGTAAAAAGGGCCTCCCCACGCCCCTCTCCAAAAACTTCTATATCCTGCTCGCTGTATGTCCTCCGCTGACAGCGGAAGACATACAGCGACTACGATATATAGTTCTTGAAGACGACACGGGGGAAACTCTCTTACATAAGAAAGTTCCCCCCGTAAGTGCCTTGAAATTGGAGCAACACTCCTATATCCTCCAATTATCCCAACATTCTGTTCGGTTGAAAGATGGACACCGAAATCCCAAGACATAGTCGCCACATGCTTCTGCGAGTGATCGGGGAGGGCGGACAGAAGAAGATAGAGAAATCGCGGGTCTTTGTTGCAGGCCTCGGGGCCCTGGGGTCCGTCATCTCCATACTTCTGGCCAGGGCCGGAGTGGGCTTCCTGAGAATCGCGGACCATGACGCGCCGGAATTGCACAATCTCCACCGGCAAATCCTCTACGATGAAGAGGACGTCGTACGTGGATGCTCCAAGGCAGAGGCAGCCCGAGAACGCTTACATGCCGCGAACTCACAGGTGGAAATCGAAGCCGTGACCGCTCTGGTGGGGCCGGAAAACGTCGAAGCGCTCACCGAAGGAGTAGACCTGGTTGTGGACGCGCTGGACAATATCAGAGCCCGATACTTCATAAACGACATGATCCTGGCACGCGGCATCCCTTACGTGTTTGGCGGCGCCATTGAAACCGTGGGAAATGTTATGACCATCATTCCCGGGAAGACCCCGTGCCTCCGATGCCTTTGGCCGGATCCCCAGGCGGTGGACAATCATCCTCGCGCCTCCACGGTAGGAGTTCTTTCGGCAGCAGCGACCGCGGTGGCAGCCGTCGAAGTGAGCGAGGCATTGAAGATACTCGTTGGCCGGGAAAATGAAGCATTGCAGGGACTCCTGGTAATGGACCTGTGGCGCGGCCAGTTCCAATGCGCTCCTGTTGCGCCTGACCCAGCATGCCTGTGCCGGGGAGAGAAGAAATGAACATTGCGGGGAGAACCTTTTTGTAAAAAGGTTCCTCCCCGCACCCCTCTCCAAGAACTTCTCCATTTCGCTGGCCGGACAGCTTCCGCCGTCAGCGGAAGCTGTCCGGCCAGCGTAAGAAAGTTTTTCGAAAGCGCCCGAAGGAGGCTTTTATTGTGACAAGCTTTCCTGGGCACTCCTTGCTGGAAAGTTTGTTCGTATCGAACTCCTTATGGTGTTTGCCAAAGGTAATGGCCTATTGACGACTCGTCACCTTGGCGTTCGCCGGAATGACGGTATCAGGCCACCTCCAATCGGACAAAACTTTTGGCCACAGGTATAGATCGGTTTTGCCCCAAGGTATTTCATGTCCTCAGAACTACCCATTGCTGCGATGATTCTTGCCGGGGGCCTAGGCACCAGGCTTCGGTCGATTGTCAACGACCGGCCCAAGCCCATGGCCATGATCCACGGCAAGCCCTTTCTGGATATACTTATCCGGTCGCTGGCGAAAAAAGGGGTTCGGAAATTTGTCCTGCTCACGGGATATGGAGCTGAATTAATTGAGGATTATTTTAGAACTAGGCCAAATCAAGATGTCGAAATAACCGTGTCGCCCGAACCCGCGCCTCTAGGCACCGGCGGCGCGGTTAAGAATGCGGAGCAATTCGCGACTGACCCGTCTTTGTTGGTCAATGGAGACACCTTCTTTGACGTAGATGTGGGAGAACTGTTCCGGTTTCATGTGGAACGCCGGGCAAAGGTCACTCTTTCACTGCATCACGTTGCCGATGTGAGCCGATACGGCTCGGTGCTTGTCAACGACAAGGGCGCTGTCACTGGCTTCCGCGAAAAAGAGCCGAAAACAGGGGGTCCCGGGCTCATTAACGCCGGGCTGTCTCTCCTGGCCAAGGATTTCATTCAATCGTTGCCTGACGGGCCATTCTCCATGGAAGTCGATGTGTTTCCGAAATTGGCCGGGACAGGCGAAATGTTCGCTCTGCGCCAGGAAGGGCCTTTCTTCGACATCGGCACCCCTGAAAGTTACGAGGCGTTCCGAGCGTTCGTGAAAGGGCAATGATTCTCTTTCTTTAAAACAATCGGGGCATGAGAGGCGGTCGCAGAACTCCTCTGCGGAGGCTTTGAACGAAACCCGCAGGCCCTGAAACCATTTCTGGGATAAAATGAGATCCATGAGCAAGGGAGATTAATAACAAACCGGAAAGGAGAGAGACATGGGAATCAAGAAAATACTGATGCTCGTCGGTGACTACGTGGAAGACTACGAAGTCATGGTGCCTTTCCAATGTCTGTTGATGGTGGGCCACACGGTTCATGCCGTGTGTCCGGGCAAGAAGGCCGGTGAGGTTGTTCGGACCGCGGTGCACGACTTCGAAGGAGACCAGACCTACAGCGAAAAGCGAGGGCACAATTTTGCTCTCAACGCGACCTTTTCCGAAATAAGACCTGAGGATTACGATGCCCTGGTCATTCCGGGGGGACGCGCGCCGGAGTACATCCGTCTGGACGCCAATGTGGTGAGGGCTGTTAAACATTTCGCCAACGCAAACAAACCGATTGCCTCGATTTGCCACGGGGCCCAGGTGCTGGCCGCAGCCGGGGTCCTGGATGGGAAATCCTGTTCCGCTTATCCTGCCGTGGGCCCGGATGTGAACCGAGCGGGCGGCAAATGGGTTGATATTCCCATGGATAAGGCCCATGTCGAGGGCAATATGGTCACCGCGCCGGCCTGGCCCGCGCACCCGGACTGGTTGGCAAAATTTCTGCAAGTCCTCGGCACTAAGATCGAGCCGTAATACAAATGTGGGCTCACAGAGATGCCATTCCAAAACCGTGATGTTTAGCCCAAGGTTGTCAAATCACTCCTTCCCAGCGTAAGTGGAGGGTTACTCCGCGGTAATCGTTCAGTTATCCGGGGACGCTTCACCCATGCAAATAACCTCGCGTCCCGCACGGGGTCACCGCAGAGAACGCAGACCGCGCGGAGAAGAGGTAGGGGCGCACGGCCGTGCGCCCTTACACTCCGCGAGTATTTTCCCCTTGACTCAAGCAGCGCATCTGTGTCATTTAGTGCGCTTACGCAATGGATTTGGAGTCTATTAACTGGGCGGCCGCGCCGGGAGACGGTGGTGGTCTTACGAGGAAGTGACCGGGGATCACTTTCCTGTTCCGAGCCGTGCAACAAGGATCTATGCTGGGTAGGTGACTGACGGACGCATGTCAAACGGTTTTGAGAAATCCGAGGTCATCAAGAAAGATTAGACTCTTTTCTTTTTTTGACTGGAGGAAAACGAAAGTTCCCCTTGCTTTTACTCCGGTTTTTGTGTATATTTGGCGTGCCTTCTCGATGGGAGAGGCCTTTTCTGTTTAGTTGCCGAGGTCAAGGAGGTTGGAAGCGCATGAGATTGCCGGCTGGCCACGCTGGGAGGCTGTTTCTCGGCTTCACTTGCTGTATCATGTTTCTCGTGGTGTTCGCCCTGTTGATCGCTCACAACACGGAGGCTGAATCCTCGGGTTTCGCTGGCTCCGCGGTGGAAGATTACCCGATAACTATCGGGATACCAACGTCTAATCCTGAAGGTACGATAAGCTTTTACGGCAAGCTGGGCTTCAAGGCCACCGAAGGGCTCTCCAAGGGACTTGACGTTGTTTGCATGGAAAAAGAAGGGACCCCTTACAAGCTGGAAATATGCCACAACAGATTTTCGGAGGCTGGACCGCTGACGGGTGGGGTTTCCGGCATGAGCTTTCGTGTAAAGGACCTTGCGGGTTCCGTCCGTGATCTGGAAAAGAAAGGCTTATACTTCGTTGAAACCGACGGGAAACGGGACGGAGTGACCTATGCGTCTCTGAAGGACCCCAACGGAATCAGTGTCAAGTTGTTCGAGCCTTGAGCTGATCAGGAAATCAAGAACTTTCAAAACGGCGAGAGGAAACGCTCTTTCACAATGTTTCCTCTCGCCGTTTTTATTCATACTGTTTCAACTCCTGGACTATTTTTGTCATGTCGTGGGCTTCCGGAGGGAATGGAAAGTTCCTTATTTCGTTGCCCGGCTTTTCATTGCCGTATGGCCTGTTGCACGCTACTTTCCCGTCGAGGCCGGGGCACCCCGACGTCTGAAAAGGTTCGCCCGCGTCTATAATCCTTTGCAGCTCCTGTTGCGGAAGACCAAAAGTCAGAATTCTTTGCGTTTTGTCGAATTCCATCTGATCCGAGCGGATCATGTCCTTGTCTATCAACCAGCGCGCCAACTGCACGCGGCGGTAACTCCCCATTGAAGGTGGGGGGTCTTTTTCCATGGCCGAGCCCTTCTCCGGGAAAAAGGAGAAAAGGTGAGTGCAGCCTCCCATGGATCGTGCCCGCGAGATGGCCGAGACCATCTGCTGTTCGGTTTCGCCTAATCCGCAGATAAGGTGCACGCCCGCCATTCCCTGACCGAAGACCTGCAAACTCTGTTCGTAAATCTTCCAGTACTTTTCCCACCGATGGGGTCCATGGACAGCCTTGCCTCGCAAACGCTCGAAGATCTCCGGCGTGGCTGCATCCACGGCAACTCCAATGCGGTCGGCTCCGGC
Organism: Desulfomonile tiedjei; assembly: GCA_016212925.1. NCBI lineage: Bacteria > Pseudomonadati > Thermodesulfobacteriota > Desulfomonilia > Desulfomonilales > Desulfomonilaceae > Desulfomonile > Desulfomonile tiedjei. Next base: position 29,210 of record JACRDF010000033.1, on the reverse strand, counting down.
GTCCTTCATAGCCTTCAAATCGTCGAGAAGAAGCATTGTCGGAGAAATTAGCAAGGAAACCGGTTTGCCGGTCAAATCTCTCACACCGCGGCAAATCGAAAGCACATCGTCCCTGCAACGGGCATGGGTGATCATTGATATGCAAACTCGTCCCACATGTTCAGGGGCAGTCTTGATGGCTTCAAGAACATCTTGGGTTGGAAATGTCCGCCAAGGCACGCGGATAAATTTCCGCTCGGAAGGTGCTTTGTTTTTCTCTCCGGCAAGCCCGCAAAACGCGCAGTTCGCGCGGCAGCCCTCCGAATACGTAAGCAGCAAGTTTATACACCCGAGCTTGGCGTTTCGGTAAAACCATCCGGGCACCAAACCCAGAGTCATGGCCGCGGCCAGTGAAAGCCGCACATATTCCGGGCTCTCACATTCCTGTTCGGTTTCCAGTCTAGCCCGGAATACGTTCATTTCGCGATTGCCTCCTCCGGTTGAATTCGTTCCTTACTCGACCGTCGCGTCAAGAGATAGAACAGTACCAATGACATCCGATAATTCGTCTGTTTTGAAGGGCTTCTGAATGAAGCCTGCAACTCCTTGGTCCAGAGTATCGCGGACCTCTCCGTCTTTTGAAAACCCCGTCGAGAGTATCGCCTTGATCGAGGGATTGATCTGTTTCATTCCCAGAAAGGTCTCTCTCCCGCTCAATCGGGGCATGATCATATCCACAATGACCAGATCTATCTTTCGCCACTGTTTACGATAGATTTCCAAACCTTCGACGCCGTCACGAGCCGACAACACCTTGAAACCCATTTCCTGGAGCATTTCCGACAGCAGTTGCTGCATAATTTCCTCGTCGTCGATCACCAGGATCGTCCCGGGGCCGCATGTCAATCTCTTTTTGGCGACCAACTTCATCTCGGTTTCGGGGCTTTTCTTTAAGGGGAGCAGGACGGTGAAAACGGATCCGCGACCCGGCTCCGAATAGACCTTCACTATTCCGCCATGACTCTTAACTGCGCCGTAAACCATTGAAAGCCCCAGTCCGGTGCCTTTCCCCTCCTCTTTGGTGGTGAAGAACGGCTCGAAGAGGCGCTCCATAACTTGAGGGCTCATCCCCTCACCGGTGTCCTCAACCGATATTTGGAGAAAAGATCCTGGAAACAATCCCTTGTAGATGCGGCTGGAGTTTGCATCGATTTCAACAACCTCGGTGGTTATGGACAAGCGTCCGCCCTTGGGCATGGCATCCTTAGCATTTATGCTCAAGTTCATTAATACCTGCTGAATTTGGCCCGGATCTCCCTCAACAGTATAGGCCTCAGCGCGCTTGTCGGTCACGACGGATATTTTTCTGTCCACGGTTCGTTTCAAAATGTCCACAACATCGTCTATGTGTTGGTGGATATCGACGCTCTGCACGAATCGCTTGCCTTTTCGCGAGAATGCAAGCAACTGGCCGGCCAGATTAGCTCCCCTTTCCGCGCTTTTTTCGATCATGTCCACGTAGTGGGCCAGTTGCGATTCAGGTCCTACGAATTTCCTCATGAGCGAAGCGTACCCCAGGACACCGCTCAATATGTTGTTGAAGTCGTGAGCGATCCCTCCTGCAAGTGTTCCGATGGCTTCCATCTTCTGCGATTGTTGCAGTTGGGCTTCCAGCTTTTTGAGTTCGCTGATGTCCGTATAAATGCCGATTGCGCCTTTGTAATTGTTCTTTTCATCGAAGTATGGAGTGCCGCTGATCACCATATGGCGCGGGGTTCCTTCAAGGTCCGTTATTGTGGCAAAATAAGTCGAGCTTATTCCTTTCAAACGAAGCCCGATATGCTCCTCCAGTATTTTCCGGTTCTCCTCATCGTAATAGTCAAACAGTCGTTTTCCTTCCGGATGAGGGTCTTTCAGGATCTCTTTCATTCTCGGATTACAAAACTGAAGCCTGGAGTCTTCATCAATGTAAGTGATGCCGTCGTGGGCGTTTTCCACAAGAATCTCGAATTTTGCCTCAGACTCCTTCAGTTTCTTTTTCATGAGCACGCGATCGGTAACATCTCGCGCCATCCCCACCACGTAGTGGGGACGATCCCCCGGACGAATTGCAACGCTGCGATATTCCAGGTAATGTATGCTGCCGTCTTTGGCCAGGTATTGCGACAATCCTTCCGAAAAACCGCCGTCCGTGACCTTTTCCAAGTTGCCCGCAATTTGCTTGCTCACCTCATGCGGAATGAGGTCTCGGATGTTCCTGCCAACAAGTTCCTCCGGTTCATATCCCATCGACCGGGCCGCGGCCCTGTTAACTCCCAGCACGTTTCCCTTGGCGTCAAGCGTGTATACGAAGTCAGTCAGGTGCTCCAGCAGGCCAAGATACCGTTCTTCGGAGATCCGGCGGGCCGACCAAGCAAGGAAAAGCTGGGAACAGTCCTCGCAAACAACTACACGTTTTCCGTCAGTGAGCGGAAAGAACTTGAACCGAATCTTCTTTGACGTTCCGTCTTTGGATTGTGCTTCGCAGCAAGGTTCCAGGGATTCGGGGGAGGCCAGGCCTTCAAGGCCGCCCAAAAAGGCGTCCTGAATTACTTCCATTGACGCAGAATCATCCAGCACGCGCTCCATCCACTTGTCCAGGCTGGGCACCTCGTCAACGGAATAGCCGAACATGGCTACAAATGTAGGATTGAAGTACTCAAAACTGCCACTCGAATCCAGGATGGCCAACCCAATGGGTGTTTTCTCGGTAAGTAACCGGAATTTTTCCTCGCTGTCCCGGAGTTGCTGTTCAGCCTGCTTGAGAAGAGTCACGTCCTGGACAACGGCCATTCCGTGCTCCAGGTTCCCTTTGCTGTCTGTCACCGGAAACGCTATGGTCTTGGTCCAGATTCTTTTGTTCCACTTGGAGACGTAGAGGGTCTCGATCTGTTGGGGACCCCCGGAATCCAAAGCTTTTGCCAGCACTTCGGATATTCCGGCTTCGATCATATTCTGGAACTTGAATAGATTGACCTGTTTCGTGGCTGCCACAGAGGGGGACCCGAGCAGATCGACGAGAAAGCGATTCGCGCTGATGATTTTGCCCTCACGAGAATAAGTCAGTATGCCGAGCGGGGCCTTCTCGAAAAGGATTTTTAATTCACCCAGTTGGCTTTCTCTTTGGGTTTTCGCGGCTTTGCTCGCGCCGCGCCGACTACTTTCCGGCATATTGCCACCTTCGGTCACTAGAATAGTAGAAAGGGTCTCCACGAGCCGTCAGTGGAGATACTGAAAGGACTGGAGCGTCCATACCGTCTCGCATTTGCGGGACCACAAACAAGGGATTTCCGCCGCCTCGATCTGCGGGATTAGGTAGATTTTATACGATTGAGGCCGGAGTGTGAACTCTTATTTCAACAACCCTTTCACGGACTTATGGATTAAGGCCCAAGAATGACCCTGTGAGCCATTTTCTGCAAACTTGTGAACGTGCCGATACCATGAAAGAAATCACGTCCCGTACTCTCGAGGCAAATTGAAGAGCCGGATTGCGTTGGCCGTGGTGATTTCCGAGATTTGCTCCAGCGAGACCCCTCGGACTTCCGCCACCCTTCGCGCGGTGTGCACGATGAACGCGGGCTCATTGTCCTTTCCCCTCATGGGCTCCGGCGAAAGGAAAGGGCAATCCGTTTCGAGCAGCAGCCTTTCAGGTGGAAGCTCTGCAACAATGGACCGCAGGATTTCGTTCTTCTTGTACGTTACCGTACCGGGAATGGAAATGTGGAACCCCAGGTCCATAGCGCGCCTGGCATCCTCCAATGTACCTGAAAAACAGTGAATAACGCCTCCAGCCGGAAACGGCGCAGCCGCTTCGAGCATTGCAAGGCCTTCGGAATAAGCGTCCCTTAGATGAATTACCACCGGCTTTCCAAGCGCCTTGGCAAGTACGAGCTGGTCTCCGAAAACCGCCAGTTGAGAGTCGCGAGGTGATCGGTTCCGAAAGAAATCCAGCCCGACTTCACCGTACCCCACTACTTTGGGCCCGCGTGCTAATGCCTCCATTTGGGTCAGGCCGTTGTCCCCCACGTCCTTGGCGTTGTGAGGATGGAATCCGACACAAGCGAAAACCCGATTGTATCGCGCGGCTATATCCAGCGCGATTTTTGCGTCTTCCAAGTCGATTCCCACGGTAACGATCACGGCGACGCCCGCGGCCAATGCACGTTCTACAACCGCGCCGGGATTGTTAACCAGAGGCTCCAACTCCAAGTGAGCATGAGAATCAATCAGCATTGGATTTACGTCCCGCAATTTTCGTTTCGCGATGTCACGTGTCCTCCCGGCTTACGTGAAGGCTTTCCAAGTCGATGTCCATTCCCGACCGCTCTTAAATTCACTTGTCGGCCCTGTTTATGTCGAGAAAATAATCCTGTAGCCACTTCTTTTTCAAGCTCTCCAGGCGTCCGTCCCCTTTAATTTGGCCTATGAAGTGATTCAACCAGTTCAGCCAATGCAGATCGTCCGGCCGCACGGCCCAGGAAATGGGCTCGTAGGTGATCGGCTTGAAGCGGCCGGTCAAGGCCTGTGGGTACATGGCGCACGCCAAACGAATCGAGAACTCCTGGTCGATAAACGCGTGAGCCCGCCGATCCAGCACCTCACCGATGGATCCCTTCCTGTCCGGGAACTCCCGGTGCGAAGCCTTGGGTAGAAGCTCTCGAATGCGGAGTTCCCCCATCCCGCCTGGGGTCGACACAATGAAAACTCCCTGTTTATTCAGGCTTTCCAGGTCTTTGAACTGCCCCTCGCTGGATGAGTGGACCAGAAACATCCTCCCTGTTTCCACCACTGGGGCCGTAAAGAGTACCTGGAGGTTTCTCTCGGAAGTGACACTCATTCCCGACATCACCACGTCAGTTCCACCCTCCAGGAGGGATGGGATCAACTCTTGCCACGTGAGCCGCACCACCCTGAGGACTACGTTCAACCTGCGGGCGGCCATCTCGGCAAGGTCAACTTCCAACCCTATGAGATCCCCCTGGTTTCCTTGCATCTGGAAGGGAACGTATCCGACCTGCATACCCACCCGGAGTTCCCCGCGCCGAGTTATCGCCTCAAGGGCACTGGCAGTCGCGGCTTCTTTTACCGCGGGCACTTCTGCTGGAGGTTTTTCACGGACCTCGCTTTTCGCCTGGACTTTCTCTTTGGAAGCGGGACTCTGGCACGATGGCATTGCCAGGCTGCCGACTATGACGAGCAGGGTCACCAATAGAGTTCCGGCCGGAATTCTGTTCATTTTGAAACTTTTCTATTATAAGGAATGGAAAAGCTCACTGGATGAACTGGCTCGGGGATTCTTTGCAGCAGGCCTTGGACATGGCTGAATTAATCAAATCGGGTTCGATGATGCTCATGCGAGTCTGGTCGTCGATTTTGGCTTCGATAAAACGCACCAAATTCTCAAAATCCCTTTTGGAGATGACAGGCAGGTGTTCGCCGCGCTCCGGAGACGGATAGTCCAAAGCTGTGAAATTGCCCGTGTGAGGATCAACTTCTCCGGAGATCTGAATGACCTCCACGTTTCCTCCGGGAGCATGCCGGCCCACAATGGCCAGCCCTCGAGAACGAGAAAAATAGAGAATAGCGAGTTTGTAGATTTCCGACGATTGAAACAACTCAAAGGGGTTCATCTGCGCTCCCCCTATAAGGACGCAAAGAGTAACGTCGCGCTGTGTGCCTCGGGATTTAACTCGGTTGACACAAATGTACTCGGGCCGGGGGTAAAAGTCAAGGAAGGGATGCCGGAAGTTGGCGGTAGGCCGGTCAGCCGATGCAAGGTGCCATTGTGAAGGGCCGAGCGCCCCTTCATTGTGACGGACAATCAACGCGTTCGAAACCGCCAACCATGGCGATTGCATCCCTGGCGTTTCGGTGGCGTCGCGATGGCCCTGAGGCGCTTCTTTCCCGCGCGGGACTGAATCCTTGCCGGACCTCCCCTCATACAGCCTTTATCGCGCATAGAGGGAGAATTTCCGGTCCGTTGACCGATTTCCCATTTTGCTGGTATATTATTCAAGAAAGCGTTTGTATCAAGTTGTCGAAGTTTATTTGTAAAGAATACTGAATCAGACCAGAATTGAGGCGGTTCCACCCGGACGGAGGATCGAATGAAAAAGATCATCTTTGGGCGCTGGGGCAATTTACTGGAAGATCGCCGCAGCCAAGTGGAAAAACCCGAACTCCCCTTACATGAAGAATTCCCCGCCTCAAAGAACTTTCCCGAGGATATTGTCGCTCTGATGAGCGGCAAAGGTTTCTTACAGTTCGAGCCGAAATTCAATTTCGTTCCGATGATACGTGAGTACGTGAGCCAGATCCAGGCCAAGTACTGCTGCGGAAAGTGCATCACGGGGATCAAAGGGTCCAAGATGATTCTGCTTACCCTCGACAAGATGTCTCGGGGTGAAGGCGCAGACTCGGACATAGATCTTCTGGATAGAATGGCAGACATTCTCAATGACGCTGCAAAGTGCTCGGTGTGCCAGAGTGCTGGAGAGCTGCTCAAGGACGGCCTGTACCATTTTAGAGAGCATTTTGTAGAAGCCGTTAAATCGGGGATTCCCGAGGATTCGGTGCGTTATGTGGGACGCATCTCCGCGCCTTGCATGAATGCCTGTCCGTGCCACATTAACATTCCAGGTTATGTAGAGGCGCTTCTGGAGATAAGATACAATCAGTCCTTGCAGATAATTCGCGAAGAAATGCCTCTACCGGGGGTCACGGGGCGGATTTGTCCTGCCCCCTGCGAAAAGGCGTGCAGTGTGGCCAACATGGGTGATGTGGCCATTCCGATCAAAACCCTCAAGAGAGTGGCCGCGGATTATGAACTGGAGCATCACCTTCCCGTTCCCCTTGACAAAGTGGAGCTTACCGGCGCTCCGGTGGCAGTAATCGGCGCGGGCCCGGCGGGGATCTCCGCGTCGTACTATCTGAGCAGGCTTGGCCATCCGGTGACTGTCTTTGAAGCGCTACCGGTGTCCGGCGGGATGGTAGGGGTTGGAATCCCACCGTATCGCCAGCCCAGAGACGTGCTCACAAGAGAAATCGGCATTATTAGCGATCTCGGTGTAAACTTTAAATACGGGGAACGATTGGGGAGGGATTTCAAGGTCCAGGACCTGTTTGATCGAGGTTTCAAGGCGATTTTCCTCGGGGTTGGTTCACATCAATCGCTTCCCATGGGCATAAAGGGTGAACATGAAGGTATAGAAGGGGTTTTCTCCGGTGGCATAGATTTCTTAAGAGATATCAACCTCGGTCGGGACGTGAGGGTCGGTGAAAAAGTCGTGGTGGTGGGCGGCGGCAATACAGCGATTGACTGTGTCAGGACCGCTCTGCGAATGGGAGCGTCGGACGTCTCCCTAGTATACCGGCGGACCGAAAATGAGATGCCCGCGGACCTTGAAGAAGTTGAGGACACAAAAGAAGAAGGAATCAATTTATTCTTTCTCACTCAGCCGATTCAGATTCTGTCCAAAGAAGGAAAGATGACCGGCCTTCGATGCCTTCGCATGCAATTGGGGGAGCCGGACGCCAGCGGTCGGCGGCGACCGGTTCCTGTGGAAGGGTCGGAATTCGAAATAGAAGCAGATACAGTCATCCCCGCAATCGGCCAGAAATCCCTTTTGGATTTTCTGGGGCCCGATCTGGGCATAGAAGTAACCCGTCGTGGGACCATAAAGGTCGATCCGAACACCATGATGACTTCACGACCGGGAGTCTTCGCAGCCGGAGACGCTGTCAGCGGGCCGCTTACGGTTGTTCATGGCATGGCGGGCGGCAAGCGGGCGGCAAAAATGATTCACGAATACCTTGCCACCGGCAAATGTCGGGTTTCCGAAGAGCACCGCATGCAGGACTTGATTGCAAATATAGAGAAAGACTATGGTGTGCTGGTAACCGCCCGGACTCCGACGCGCGAAGGCGGACCGAGGCCGTATCGCAAACTCGATGTAAATGAAAGAATAACCAGCTTCCTGGAAGTGGATTCAGGATTCACCCAGCGCAGCTCCTTCATTGAAGCCAGTCGTTGCCTGCGATGTTTTCATCTGATCCTGGCAGCAATTCACAAAACAGATCGCGTTAAACAGGGAGCTGTTTAGAGATGGTTGAGGCGTTACAGGCTGCCACGGTTTGGCCGATCCCTCTTGAACCGGTCGCTATGCCTCATCGATGTCTGATGTTAAGTCTGTGATGGCACATCGATTACAAATCACGTTCAGTTGACTAAACCCGCCACGAGGGCGGCAAAACATTCCCTCTGGACTGAAAACTTCACTGGACGCATTGTCCCGTGTGTCTCCTGCGTAATAATGGTTGATCGGCCATCAAAACCAGATGAGAAAAAGATAACCAACTTCTCTCCACAGGCAGGACAGGAAAATGCCGCTATTAACAATTGATGAAGTGGAGGTGCAGGCCTCGGATGGGATGACCATCCTTGAGGCCTCAAAGAATGCGGGGATTTGGATTCCGACGCTTTGCTATTACCCCAAGACTAGCCCGTCTGATTCGTGTCGCATGTGTGTGGTCGAAGTGGAAGGGATTGCGCGTCCCGTGACCTCCTGCAACACAATAGTTGAGGATGGTATGCGCGTTCATACCGACACGCCTCGCTTGAGACGCATCCGAGAAGAGGTCATGAAGCTGGTCCTCATGGACCACCCTCTTGAATGCCCCACGTGTCCGGCAGGCGGAGAATGTGAGATTCAAAACCTGACTTACCGCCTCGGCATTTACGGGACCGAGTATCCCATGACCAAGCGGGACAGCCCTGTTGAAAGAAGCTGGCCGCTCATAGAATACAATCCCAATTTGTGCATCACGTGCCTGCGATGTGTCAAGGTTTGCCATGAGGTTATTGGAGCAAGCGCCCTGGCGCTCAAAGACGTAGGTTATGAGGCCCGCATAGGCACTCGCGATGGGGGCGTGCTCAACTGCGACTTTTGTGGCGAGTGCGTGGAAGCATGTCCGTCCGGCGCAATGTCCAACAAGGTGACTCGCCGCTGGGCTCGTTCCTGGGAAATGCGAAAGACGCCCACCATATGTCCGCTGTGCTCCGCGGGATGCCGGATGGAAATAAACGTCAAAGACAACAGGATCTTTCGCATCACCACGGACCTTGAGACCCACAACAAAGGGACCCTGTGTGTGGGCGGCAGATTTGGCTACGATCTTGTCCACCATGAAGATCGGCTCCTCACTCCATTGCTGCGTCAGGGCGGAGAGTTGAAGCCCGTTTCATGGGAAGAGGCGCTCGGGTTTGTTTCCGGAAAACTGAAACAAATTTTGAAGGACACCGGACCTGACAGCATCGCGGGATTGGCCTCTCCCCGCCTGACGAACGAGGATTGCTATGCGTTTCAAAAATTCTTCAGGGCCGTGTTGGGAACAAACAACATAGACAGCGAGGCCCGTTTCAGCTATCTCCGTGTTCAGCGCGCTCTCGAATTGACATGCGGGACCAAAGGGGCCACCGGGACCCTGGGCGAATTGCTGGAAACAAGCGCTGTTTTCGTGATCGGCACAGACCCGCTGGAAGAGACGCCGGCCCTGGCCTGGAAGATTAAGGCGGCAGCTAGAAGGTACGACAGCAACGTCGTGGTAGCCAACTCTCGCCAGACCAGTCTCGACCCCTTCGCACGGATTCGGCTCCGAATTAGGCCGTATTCCGAAAGCGATCTTGTGCTGGGAATAATGAAAATGGTCTTGGACATGGATTTGTGGGACAGGAAATTCGTTAGGGATCAGACCACTAATTTCCTTCCCATGAAGAACCTGCTTGACAAGATTTCGCTGAAAGGCATCCTGAAAAGAACAGGCGTTTCCGGTGAGGACCTGACCGAGGCGGCTCGAATTTTGGCAGAGGCCCCCAACACGGCCGTAATCTTCGGGGGCGATGTAATACTTCAGGAAAATGGCCCCCAGTGCGTGATGAACCTGGTCAACCTGGCCCTTCTCACCGGCAACATGGGAAGGCCCAGTTCGGGAACATATCCGATTTTTGAGAAAGGTAATATCCTCGGCCTGTGCGACATGGGCGCGTTGCCCGAGTACCTGCCCGGATATCAGGACGCTGCCACGGTGAGAGACCGTTTCGAGGGGTTATGGAAGGCCCGCCTCCCCTACGCTCGCGGCATGACAGCCCCGGAAATGGTCAGAGGCCTGGAAACCGGAGAGCTACGCGGACTTTATATTGCAGCTGCTGATCCGTTGACTGATTATCCTCACGCGGGACGCTACGAATCAGCCCTTGCCAAAGCGGAGCTGCTCGTTGTCCAAGACATCTTCTTGAGCCCCACCGCAAGGCTCGCGCACTGTGTCTTCCCTGCCGCTTCTTTCGCGGAAAAGGAAGGGACGATGACGAATATTGAACACCGTATCCAGAAGCTTAACCAGGCCATACCGCCGCAGGGTATGTCAATGCCTGACTGGGGAATCCTTGAAGAGGTCGCTAAGGCCCTGGGTCGACCTATGGGTTTTTTCAGCGTCGCGGATATATTTCGGGAGATGAGCCTCACAATACCGTTTTATAAGGGCTTGAAACTGAAGGATCTGGAAGGTGACGGCAAAATCTCCCATCCGTTTGTTGAAGGGGCCGCGATAACCCGAACCGGAAAATCCTTTTCCTTCGCGCCGGTTAGAGCGTGGGAAGCGCCTGAACCGGACCATGCAGCTCAATACCCCTTTGAAATGATAGCAGGCCGCTCTATGTATCATTTCGGATCTACTTCTACTCGATCACAAAATTTGTTGACCCTGTGTCCCGCGGGGTATGTGGAAATCAACCGTCTGGATGCGGAAGAACTAGGGATCAAGGAAGGGGGACTAACAGAAGTTAGTTCGCCTGTAGGTTCTTTTGTTGCCCCGGCGAAGATGTCTGATAAAATTGACCGGGGGATGGTTTTTGTCCCGACCAATTTTCCGGATCTTGCGGTGTACAAACTCTTCGAGGAGAATACCAACGTTTGCAGGGTCAATCTGAAGTCGCTCGGAGGCAACATCGCTTCGCGATGACGGCTGCTTGCAAATTTGTGCAAGCCATTGAGTCGGAGGCTCTGAACCAGATGGGGGGATATCGCACCGCCCTGAGAGTGTGGCCGCAGGCAAGCATATCGTATAGTGTTCGGCCAAAGAAGCCGCCGGCGTTCGCGGCGCCGTCTGCTGAGATAAATTATTCTTCAAGAAATGAGCTCTACAAAAAGGAGGTTTGCATGAACGCCCGGGGAAAACCCAAAGCGAAAATCCTGGTCATTGATGATGAACAAATCGTCCACGAAAGCGTCCAGAGAATTCTGGAGGAACAAGGATACCGGGTGGAGGGGGCCTTACGTGTGGATCAGGCCCTCGATATGCTGGCCGGCAGGTCTTACGATCTTGTCCTCACCGACCTAATGATGCCGGAGCGTAACGGGATGGAGGTTGTAGAGGCTGTTGCTCGCGATCATCCCGAAGTCGGTGTGGTAATCTTTACCGGTTTTGCTACCGTTGATTCCGCGGTGCAGGGCATGAAGCTGGGAGCATTGGACTATCTTCCTAAGCCGTTCACGCCGGAGGAGCTTCTCGAGGTCACCGGAGTCAGCCTGGACAAAACCTGGAAAGCACGAAAAGACCGAGAAATTGAGCAAACCTATGCTGAGGCCGAAAAAGCGATTACCTCCAGCTTGGACTTAAAAGAGATTCTTGGCCTTATCTGCGTGAGTGTGGTGAAACTTTTCAAGGTCAAGGCCGCGGCCCTGCACATGTACCGTAAGAAAGACAACGTTCTGGAAATTGCATCTTCGTGCGGCTTGAGTGACGCATACGTGAGCAAGGGTGTCCTTGCCTCGGACAAAAGTATCGCCGAGGCATTGGAGTTCGGCAAGCCGGTGCTCATTGATGAGGCCTCTTTTGGTTCCAAGCTTCATTACCCTGAAGACGCCAAGAAAGAAGGAATCAAATCCATTTTGTCCGTTCCTTTGCGGCTTGACGATACGGTCCTCGGATTCTTGCGCATCTACAGTGCGGAGAAGCGATCCTTCGGTGACGAAGAAATGGACCTGCTGTTGAAATTCGCCGAACAGGCCGCACGAGCCCTGGAAAACGCCATGACGTACGAGAGGGTGCGGACCGATATTGAAGGTATGAAGAAGGCGATTCCGGAGCCTGTCGCGAGAAAGATGCAGGAGCAAGGTTAGTGCGGGCTGCAACCGATTGCCCGCGAAAATTGATGGATTTCAATTCCCCCAAGGGGGCGCTTTGCCGGGAGTAGGAGACGATGGATAAGAAAGAAGCGAAAGTTCTCGTGTTGGATGACGAGCAGATAGTGTTGGACAGCGTTTCTCGCATTCTTGAAAGCGAGAACTACGAGGTTGCCACTTGCCGCAGTGGCGGGGAAGCTGTGCAAAAGTTAAAAGAAGGCGGCTTCGACATCCTGATCACGGATTTGAAGATGCCCGGTATGGACGGCCTTCAGGCCATGGAGGCCCTCACCGAGGTGGACCCCGACCTGTCCATGATCATGGTAACCGCGTATTCCACGGTTGATTCAGCCGTCAAAGCCATGAAACTGGGCGCAATGGACTACATCAGGAAGCCCTTTACCCCGGATCAGCTAACCGAGCTTGTGGGCAAAGTTATGGAAGACCGCAAGCAACGCTTCGAGAAGCGTTACCGGGAAGACACCTTCGCTGAAGTCAAGACAGCCATTTCCTCTACCTTGAACCTGAAAGAGGTTTTGGATCTGATCGTTCATGGCGTGGTAAAGGTAATGAAAGTCAAAGGTAGCACGCTCAGTCTCCTCGACAAGAACCGCGAGAAACTGCGCGTGTTTGCATACAACGGACTTAGTCGCGATTATGTGGACAAAGGCCCTCTGGACGCTTCCAAAAGCATCGGCGACTCAATAATGAGCGGGAAGCACGTGTGGGTCGAGCATGCTTCGACAGACCCCAGAGTTCAATATCCTGTGGAGGCGATGCGCGAAGGCATTGCTTCAATTCTCAGCGTCCCGCTGGTGGTACGGAACAAGGTAATCGGGACACTGCGGGTCTATACCTCCGAACCTCGGAATTTTTCCGAAGAAGAGGTTCGATTCCTCTACGGTTTTGCAGAGCAGGTCGCGCTGGCCATCGAGAACGCCCGTTCGTACGAAGATGTCAAAGATGAGTACCAGGCACTGAGAGACGACCTGTGGGACTACTTCGACAAAAGCGGATGGATGTGACAAGCCGGTTCTTCATCCGCGCCTCTGCTTTAGATCCGATTTCACGGGAAGGAAACTATGGCTTCCAGCCTTGTGAAGAAGAATACGGACCCTACGGGCATTGAGGGGTCAATCGGTCAGGGTACGGGAGTGGAAGAACTGGGACATCCTTTCCAGATCAGCGCTCTGAAGCCCGGCTGGATACTGCATCTTCTGGCAAGGATCGAAAAGCTCTTTCCCAAGTTTGTCAGGCAGAGGATCGGCTTCCTGTCTTCGTTCAAAAACAGAATATTAATTAGTACGCTTATTTTGCTCGTCGGCGTGGTTTTTGTTATCGGAGTCACCCTTCAGATAGCTATCTTTCCCAAACTAAGAGGTGACTCCACGGTAATCTTCAACCTGAAAGTCCTTCATTTCCTGGCCAGTATTGTAGTCATCTTCATCGGCTGGTGTTTCATCGAGTTCATTTCCAAGAGAATTGCTCTCCCCCTTCGGCAACTCACTGAAACCGCCGACCAAATAAGCCGAGAAGCCGGAGGCGGTATTTCCAACGGGACTCTTAACGGCATTCACCATGCGGAAACCCGTGCCCTTGAACTTACCGACGCGGCGGTCGAAGGTGATGAGATTGTCCAGCTTACATCCTCCTTCAATAGAATGCTTGCGCATCTTAAGGCATCAGAAGCGAGGCTGCGGGAATCCGAAGAGAAGTACAGGTTTCTTTTTGACAGCGGGCCTTCCCCGATTTTTGTCATGGACGCAGATGATCTTAGAATCCTCGATGTCAACGCCAGGGCCGAAGAAGAGTATCAACACACTAGACAGGATTTTCTCAATATGAGCTTCGCGGACCTCGGCCTGGACCGGGACCGCGAGGCCACTCGCAACCGTCTGAAACATGTCTTTGCCACAGAAATCACCTTCCTGCCGGTTCTTCAGCACCGACGGCGAGATGGGTCACCGTTTATGGTAAACTTCCAGGCAAGCCTCAGCCGGTACCGTAACCGTCCGGCTATTATTGCAGCGGTGTGGGACGTGACTGAACGATTGGAACGGCAAGCCAAGCTGATTCAGGCGGGCAAAATGGCCACTCTCGGCGAGATGGCCACTGGAATTGCGCACGAATTGAATCAGCCGCTCAACATTGTCAGATTGGGCTGTGACTACCTTTCCAAAAAGACTAAAAGCGGTCAGAGCGTTTCCGCCGAAGACCTCAACCAGGTGCTTGAAGAGCTTGCGTACAGCGTGCAACGCGCTTCGCGCATCATCAATCACCTTCGTCAGTTTGGGCGCAGGGCCGACGATATCATGTTCCCTATTGATATCAACGGACCCATTGTGAATGTCTTCACTCTGGTGGGCACACAGCTCAAGAGTCGCGGGATCCGGTGGACACTTTCTCTGGACGTTAATCTGCCGAAAATCATGGGAGATGATAACCGGCTGGAACAAGTCTTTATAAACCTGATTCTTAACGCGCGTGACGCTATACTTTCCAAAACGAGCGACCCGACCGCTGAAGGGGAAGCCGGCGACAAAGTCATAACCATTAAGTCTTTTTCAGAGACCGATAGAGTTTTGGTCACGGTTTCCGATACAGGTCCGGGAATTCCTGAATCCATTAGGCCGAAGGTATTTGAGCCGTTTTTTACTACCAAGAAGACCGGAGAAGGGACCGGTCTGGGTCTTTCGATCAGTTACGGAATTGTCAAAGAACACAAAGGCACAATCGAGATCGATCCAACAGCGACGGAGGGCACGACTTTTCGACTGTCTTTCCCCGCTCTCAAGAACGGAGACCAATGATGACGACGGTTCTCGTGGTTGACGACGAAGAAAGCATTCGCAACCTCATGCGCATGACTTTGGAGCTGGATGGATACCGGGTCCTGACGGCTGAAGATGGCCACGCGGCTCTCGAAATATTCGAGAAAGAAGATCCTGATGTGGTGTTGCTGGATGTGCGCATGCCCGGCATGGACGGCATTGAAGTTCTTCGCCGCATCAAAGACGCGAATCCTGACACCGAAGTCGTCATTATCACAGGCCACGGAGATCTGGACATGGCCGTGGAATGCCTTCGAAAGGAGGCCTCCAATTTCCTGACCAAGCCTGTGGACGACGAAATACTTTCCTTGTCTCTTAAGCGCTCTCTGGAGAAACTGGCCCTGAAGAAAAAGCTCAAACAATACACGAGCAACCTTGAAACCCTGGTCCGTGAAGCGAACTTGGAATTGGAAAGGGCCTATCAGTTCAGGGAAAACCTGATAGAAAACTCCCCTGACGCGATCGTGTCCATACGAAAGGGCGGGCATATCATCATCTTCAACTCCGCAGCGGAAAGACTTCTGGGTTACAGGAAAGACGAAGTCATCGGAAAAATGAATATCGTCGATGTGTACTTTTTCTCTGGAGTCGCGAAACAAATCATGAAGGACTTGAGATCCGATGATTTTGGAGGTCGCGGAATCTTGCAAAAGAGGGAAGTGGTGTTGCGGGACAAACAGGGTGAGCAGATCCCTGTGTACATATCCGCCGCGATTCTGTATGACGAAGGTCGGGAATGCGGCTCGGTGGGCATTTTCACGGACCTCAGAGAGAAACAAAAGCTGGAAAAACAATTGCTCCGCGCCGAAAAGCTCTCATCCCTCGGCAAGCTTTCCGCGGGCATTGCTCATGAAATCAATCAGCCCTTGACCGGCGTGCTGACGTTTGCCCACCTGCTTTTGAAGAAATTCAAGGATGAACCCCAGACCCGCAAGGACCTCGAGACCATAGTGCGTGAAACCACCCGCATTAAAGGGATTGTCCAGGGAATCTTGGACTTTGCCCGTGAAACCCCCATGCAGAAGGCCCCGCGACGCATTCAGGATGTCCTGGACCAGACCCTTGAGATCATAGTGCATCAGCAGCGGTTCTTCGGGATAACGCTTAACAAGAAATATGACGATTCAGTTCCGGAGGTTGTGGTTGACTCCAACCTTATGGAACAGGTCTTCATGAACATAATCCTGAACGCCCTCGACGCGATGCACGGATCCGGAGCACTAACGGTCAGGACCCGCCGTCAAAACGGCTGGCTGGAGATCGACCTGGAAGACACCGGCGCGGGCATGCCCGAGTCAATGCTGGACAAGATCTTCGACCCGTTTTTCACCACTAAGGACTCAACCGAAGGCATGGGAATGGGCCTGGGGCTGGCCATCAGCTACGGAATAGTAAAGAACCACAACGGCGACATTCAGGTGAGCAGCAAAGAGGGTAAAGGTACCACTTTTACTGTCCGCTTACCGCTGGACAGCGCCTGACCCCGGATAACCGGGGGCATCAGCCAGGCTCCAAAACGTTGACACCCCACAGGGAAAGAGGTAGATTTGACTCACGCGCCCGTAGCTCAGTAGGATAGAGCGCAACACTCCGGATGTTGAGGTCGTACGTTCGAATCGTATCGGGCGCACCAAACACAAAGCAGTGGATGCTGGGTTATTCCCTTCCTCCAGCCGATAGCCATCGCGCTGAAAGAAGTCACAAACACAGAAGATCTCTGGGATACAGTCAACACCCCGGCCTTTTATGCATTTGTATGCATTTCTTCGCGAATCACCCGCCGCAGCGTCTCTTCCAAGGGTTCCTTGTGCTGTTTTATGTACTCACGTAGAGCGGTGTTGATGAGGGTCTGATAGTTGCCGCCGCCCATCTCGTGTACCTGCGAGCGAAACCAATCCAAGACATCGTTATCAATTGGAATCGTGATGTGCGTTTTGCCCGTGGGAATCGGAACCACTGCCCCGCGCTTTCCCTTACTGAAATCGTACTGTTTCTTCATGGGCTTGTTCCTTCATATTGGGTCCGCTCACGTCGCGTTGCCTTTCTTGCGGAGATGAGGCGAATGCGCTCGCCACGCCAGGTGTAGACCACTACTACAATGCGTCCCAGGGCGTCCATTCCGACTGTGATGAACCGTTCTTCCTCGGGATCTTGGTCTTCCAACGTGACAGCGTTGTCGTCTTCCAAAGCAGTGACGGCATCAGCAAAATCCACATCATGCTTTTGCAGGTTGTTGGTCGCCTTGTCTTGATCCCACTCATATTCCATGAGGCCATCGTACCACCGGATACGTGTCGGGGCAAGTCGGCAGACGGGTCGTGCAATCCCAGAGAGCACAACACCCCGGATGTTGCGGTCGTACGTTCGAATCGTATCTGGCGCACCAGTAAACGCTTTTAGGAATCACGATGGCACGGTTCAGTACGTGCCATCGTGATTTCGCATTCTTGGGGGGCCGGTTGTTATCAGATACTAAGATTCCCGCGTAGCCGCCAAACGCTAGCTCGGAGACGCACCGGCATTCCTAAGGCTTCACCCGTTTCCACGTATTTCGAATATGGCCTGTTCCGTCCTTGGTAACGAATTCCTTGAGAGTCATGCTTCCGGTGGGATCGAAAGCAAACTTGTACTGGTCGTCACCTTCAAATTCGAAGATCCCTATGAGGGTCTTGCCCGCGTTGGGACCGGTTTTGCGGATAAAATGCATTTCCTTGGGGTTTTTCACCGGGTCGATCTTTACGATATCCGCGACGATCGTTTCCCCGGTCTGATTAGGAACGACAATCTGAATTTTGTTCCCTTCATAGATTATTTTGCTCTGTTTCACATGCTCATCCGCTGCCTTTTTCCCGCCCATTTCCCCTGATACCATTACCCACGTGCCTTGGAGCTTCTTGAGTTCCTTTTCAGCGTCCTGGCCCCCCACATCCGCGGCAAAGAGAGTTCCAATGGGGCACAAAAGCAATAGGCTAACGGCTATAAACACAATTTTTCCGCGCATAATTTGGTCCTCCGTTTCGGAATGAATTAATGGTGCTTGAGGCTTGTCCGGCACAGCAAGACGCGCTCTCTGCCCCCCATTTAATTCTGGCAGGCTGGTTAGCTCCTAGTCAAGCACTACGATGCCGTGCCTCGGTAGGAGGATCGCAACCCGACCATAGGAATTTTCTTGACAGGAGCGCTGCCGCGCCCTTACTTTTGGTAACTTCACCGGTTTTCATGCCGCGTTGAACTCGGACGGCGAATCTGCCCGCAGAAACTTTTCTTTCGCAAAGTGCTCTATTTGGTGGAGGATCGGTTTGAAGGCCCTTATTTATTGGTCTCGGCTTTGGCAATGCAATTGCTAGGAAAGGAGCTAGGACAATGCTCAACGATGTCTGCTTTTTCGAGATCCCTGCCGACAATTTGGAAACACTGCAAAAGTTCTATAATCACCTGTTCGGCTGGACCTTCCAACGGATGCCCGGACCAATGGACTATTACACGATTACCACGGGTTCAGGCGAACCCAGGGGCGGAATGTTGCCGAGGCAGCATCCCCAGCACACGCCCATCAGCTACGTTATGGTAGAATCCGTCGAGAATGCGCAAAAAACAGCGGAAGGAATGGGAGCGCAGGTCCTAGTCCCCAGAACGGCCGTTCCGGGGATGGGCTGGTTTGCGGTGTTGGCCGACCCCCAGAACAACGCGTTCGGCCTCTGGCAAGACGACCCTTCGGCCGCTTGACATGTTTTGAACAATGCCCGCAAAATTGCATTTGAATAATGGAGGTATGCACTATGGTTGATCGGCCTGACCTCACGGAGAAGGTTGCCATTGTGACAGGAGGGGGAAAAGGGATTGGGAAATCCATTGCGCTTGGTCTTGCTGATTCCCGAGCCAAGGTGGTGGTTGCCTCAAGGACCGCAGCGGAAGTCGAGGCTGTAGCCGACGAAATCCTTTCCCGCGGTGGAGAGGCTGTGGCGAAGGTCGCCGACGTTACTCAGAGCGATCAAATTCAGGACCTCGTTGACGCGACTGTCAAGGCTTTCGGCCGAATAGATATCCTGGTCAACAACGCTGCCAGGAGCTTTCTGCGCCCATTGATGGACCTTCGCGAAGACGGGTTCGACAAGATCTTCGACACTAATGTGAAAGGGACTTTCCTCCTGAGCCGTGCCGCGGCCAAAGTCATGATGCAAAACGGCGGTGGCCGCATCGTAAATATTACCACCGTGGGTGCGGTACGCGGGGGCACTATGATGGGAGTGTATCATGCAAGCAAGGCGGCAGTGAAAATGCTGACCATGTGCATGGCCACCGAATGGGCCCCCATGAATATCCTGGTCAACGCGGTTGGGCCCGGAATGACCAGGACCCACTTCAGCCAGCCCATATGGTCCAATCCCGAAATAGAACGGCAACTGACCATGCGTATTCCAATGGGAAGGTTAGCCGAACCTGACGAAATAGTCGGGGCTGTGCTATTTCTTTGTTCAGACGGCGCGAAATTCATTACCGGGCAAAGCATTTACGTTGACGGCGGAACGCTGGCTAACACGTGAGAGACGAGTAAACATTCACCGGTAAGGCCTTAAGCGTCCGGAATTACAATGGGAGAGGCTTGGCGGGGCGGCTACGGAGCAGGCGTACTGTGGCCGAAAGCCTGAAACGCCTCGCGGCCTAACGAAGGTGCCGGCGGTGAGGCTGGTAAACAGCCTGGCGCGGCCGGTCGCTGGGTCTACAAGCTATCTCTCCCCGTCCATCCTCACCTGGCACACCACGCCGAGGCGTGGAAGCCTGGTAGATTATTATAGAGGGGCCGAAACATGACTGAAAATAATCCTTGGGGTCCTTTCGAAGACATCGTGGGGGCGCCTTGGGAAAAAGCCCTGGCGTGGAAAGAAAGCACCGGCAGGAAGGTTGTGGGACATCTTCTTCCTGATGTTCCGGAAGAGATTCTCCATGCCGCGGGAGCGCTTCCGATGGCTGTCGAGGGCGCAGGGATTCAGGTTTCCCGTGCGCAGGAGCACATTCCCGGCTACACATGCAGCCATGCAATGGGCGCGCTTGAGCTGGGTCTGCGAAGTGAACTGGGTGTGCTTGACGGCATGGTAATCCCGTATTTGTGCGACACCACGCGCAACCTTTTCCACATATGGAGCAAGTGCTTTCCGGACCTGGCAAACGAATTCCTGCGTCTTCCCAAGCGCCTTGATCATCCGGGTGCTCGGGACTATATGCGAGCGGAGTTCAGTAGGCTTTTCGAGACCATGACCCGGATTACCGGCCAGGAACCGAAAACCGACGCGTTGGAGTCCAGTGTAAAACTATACAACAAGAGCCGGCAGCGACTTCGTCAGGCATATCTCAAGCAGGCCGAACAACCTGAGGTCTGGACTTCTCAGAGAGTTCAAATGCTCTTTGCTTCAGCGCTGAGAGCGCCTCGGGAAGATCACCTGGCTTGGATGGACAGGCTGCCATGGGATGAAAAGACCGCTGCGGACTCTCAGGAGCGTGTTGCCGTTTATGTTCGGGGAAAGGTGTGGGACCCGCCGGGCATTCTGGATCTGTTCGACCAGTTGGGTCTGCTCGTGGTTCAAGACGAGATTGTCACCGGTTTCCGATCGGTAGCGCTGGACGCCTCAACAGACGGGGACCCGATCGCCGCTTTAGTTGATAGGCATCTTGCCAACATTCCTTACACCGGTTACCATTTGGACCCCCATTTGATGGTTCAGGGATTCTTGAACAGGGTCCGCGACAGCAAAGCCAAGGGAGTAATTTTTCTCAATCCCAAATTCTGTGAAGCGGCTGCTTTTGACACGCCCGATTTCCAGAAGGCGATCCAGGATGCCAATATCCCGAGCCTGATTCTCGAAACCTCCGCCCGAGGGGTCTCCCTGGGACAAATTCGCCTCCGACTGGAAGCCTTCCGAGAAATGCTTTCTGACGACCTGCCCTGATGTGGGCACGGGATGTCAAGGCAGGCTCGAAGAGACTGTCTCAAGACCCTGAAATGACCGGTTCTCCGTGTACGGAGCGCTTCGAGGAGGCTGTCTCAAAGGTACTTTACGGCCTCGAATGGTGGCACGATGGCCTGTAGGGGCGGGGTTTAGAAACTGTCTCAAAATAAGGGATTTCACGCTTCGGCCGTAGGGGCGGTTCGTGAACCGCCCGGAATCAGGGCGCTTCTCGAAGCGCCCCTACAGATGAATTCACATCGCTGCCATTCTGAGACAGTTTCTTTATCCCTGCCCGTCTTGTGAGGCCCGGTATAGCGGGCGGGGATAAACCCCGCCCCTACACGGGCTTTCCTGGCCGACAGCCAGTATGCCACGAGGTCCGTCCCGTACTGCGCCGCGCGTAGGCTATTAGAATCGCGCAACGATTTCATACAACGTTCGACTTTTGAGACAGCCTCCGAGAAGCGCATGAATTAGGGCGTTTCACGAACCGCGCCTTACCGACCATGTGTTGAGATTGGCAGTTTTGGGAGAGTGTCCGGTGGTCGGCGCCTACCAATTTCCGAGAGGCGCTTTTCGAAATCAGACACTATTTTTTGACATCTGCTAGATATCAGATCTTACGGCCATAGAAATCGGCCAGTGTTTTAGCCACGGTCTCAACTTCGTCGTCTGTCATGCCGTAGTACAGAGGGAGCCTGAGCACTCTGGCGCTTACGTCCTCGGTAACATTCATGGTACCGGCTGTCCGGCCGTACTTTATTCCCCCGGGTGATGAGTGCAGCGGTACGTAATGAAAGACAGTCAAAATATCGTGCTGAGCCATGTGTCGGATCAATTCGGAGCGCTCTTTTTCGGATCTCGTGATGACATAGAACAAATGGCCGCTGCACGTGGTGTAATCTTCGAAGTAAGGCAGCCGGATGAGTCCTTCATCACCAAAGCCCCTGAGCAAGTCTTGATATCTTGCTATTATCTTACATCTGGCCGCGACAATAGCCTCAGCGTGCTCCAGTTGAGCGTAAAGAAACGCTGCCACCAGATCGCTGGGCAAAAACGATGAGCCCACGTCCACCCATGAATATTTGTCTAATTCGCCCCTGAAAAACTTGGTTCTGTTGGTACCCTTTTCCCTTATTATCTCAGCCCTTTCGATGAACTCCTCAGAGTTTATCAACAAAGCTCCGCCTTCGCCGCTTATCACATTTTTGGTCTCATGAAAGCTCAAGCAGCCGAAATCGCCAATCGCGCCAAGGTATCTGCCTTTGTAGGTGGAGAGCAGAGCATGGGCCGCGTCTTCCGCCACCCATAATCCGTGCCTTTTTGCAGTGCGCATGATTTCGTCCATGTTGCATGACACGCCTGCATAATGAACCGGAATAATTCCTTTGGTTCGCGGCGTGATCGCCTGGTTAATGAGGTTTTCGTCAATATTCAAGGTGTCCGGCCGGATATCTACAAATACCGGAACCGCTCCCCGCAGCACAAAGGCATTGGCCGTAGAAACGAAAGTGAAAGAAGGCATGATCACTTCATCGCCGGCCTTCAGGTCGCACAGCATGGCCACCATTTCGAGTGCCCCGGTGCAGGAGTGGGTCAGCAAGGCTTTGCGACATCCTAGTTGCCTTTCCAACCATTCCTGGCACTTCTGAGTGAAAGGACCGTTGCCTGACAAATGTTTGTTCGCCAAGACCGCCTGGGCAACGTAGTACAGCTCCTTGCCGACAATAAAGGGCTTATTGAAAGGTATTTTGGGACCGTCGGGCATCAGCTCACCCGACCCTGGAGATGGAATGGAAACATATCTGTCTGGTCACTAACTTCTTTGCCCACGCTTTAGAAAGCGTGATGGTTCTAGGTTGGCCTTGTGTTTTTTCCACGACTTTTTTAAACCTTTTCGTAAATCCGGTGACGTATTTCGGGCAGCACCGGTGGGACAGGCATCTTGCCTGTCTCCCGAGGAATGACAGGCAAGATGCCTGTCCCACCAAAACAGAGGATTCGAAGCCCCTCTCACTGTCTCCGATCGGAGGACACGCCACCCGGATCACGAACTCGCCGGCTTAGTGGAAACAATTCTCACTATTTCACCATAGCTGACCATTTCAGCTATCTCATCGTCCAGGAATTGAATACCAAACTCTTCTTCCAGCGCGAAGACAATGTCCATATGTTTCAGGGAATCCCACTCCTCGACGGTCTTGGGAGAGGTGGTCTCATTTATTTCCGAGGGCTTCAGATCAAGGACCTCGCTTAAAACCTTCCTTATCCTATCTTGCACTGGCGACCTCTATATAGTCTACATTACCCGGCCGGTACTCTAGTATGTCCAGCCGGTATATTTTTTCACCGCCCGATTCCGACACAAGGGAGAAGCCGAGTTTGTCGTAAAAGGTGGCGACTTGATCATTCTTGAGGGTCCGAACGTACTCTGCATCTATTGAAGTTGTGCCTGAATTGCGCAGGTAGTCCACCACAAAATCGAAGAAGGCCAATTCGATGTCTCTCCCTATGATTCGGCAGCTCATCAAAAAAGTGTCTATGTGGGCCAGGTGGTCTGCGTTCATTCTCGCAATACAGAGGCCGGTCAGGCCGTACTCACCGAATTTGTCCATTGCCTCAAGCGCGAGAATGGCTGTACTGCCGGCCTTGATGAATGCCTGAATATCCTGCTCTGTGTAACGCTTAGTCGTGAGGTTGAATTGATTGGTCTTTTGCGTCAGTTGGGACACTCGAGGGATGAGGGATTCATCGTTTAGATGAATCCGCACCCGAAGGTTCAGAGATCTCAGATAATCGACAAGGTTTTCGAATCGCTGTTGTTCCGTTTTTCTAAGTACTTGCTGTTTGTACATTTGGGCTTTGAGCAGGTCTTCCGGCGTCTCCGACAGGTTGTAAAACAGCCTCGCTATCTCCCTCATCACTCCAGGGTATTCGTGAATCGCAGCCGGGACCTGCACTGTGGTTATTTCGGGCAAAAACTGTCTTACATAATTGATTTCAAACGAGGAATCATCCACGAAGACTATGCTGTCGGTGCCAATATTGAGTTCGGCCGCTATTTCGGAGAGATTTGATACCTTGTCGCTCCAATTCACTTTCTTAATTGTCAGATGCTTGTCGGTAAGGACCATGTCCGTGCTGTTTTGAAGCACATTGTTGACTTCCTCCGGTTCGTTTTTGCTGCAAAGACCTAATATTACTCCTCGGCCGGCCAGCCCTGCCGCAATAGTCTGGACCTCGCGAAAGATCGCACCGTCTTTGTTGTCCGACGACATTTCTATGCCGTCAATGCCTTCTTCTCCCAGTATGCCTTTCCAGAGCGTATTGTCACAGTCGAATATGAGGGCCTTCTTGCTCTTGCCGTTTGCAGACAATACGTACGGTTTTATGAATTCTGCATATTCCTTGTAGAAACTGATGGAATAAAGCGCCTTGGATGAATAATAGTATCTGAGGTCAACACACTTTTCGACCGAGAGGCGGCAGAATATTCGTTCAATATCTACCACTTTCACGTTGCCGGCTCCTTTGGCCTCAACGTAACGATTCAGATTGTCGCAGAGCCGCTCGAAATTGCTCTGCCTGATGTTGCTATGACTGAACACGAGCGGAGAAAATCTATTCAGCAACACCAACGAACAATTGGCTGCATTGGACAGAACCAGGTCTATCTCTCCTCTCATTCTGGACTGGAGGTCCTCGAATTCCTTGGGGCCAAGGAGGTCAATTCGGTAGTGCCCTCCGTCAATGAAATTAGCCGGTTCCCAGAAAATTACCATGGCACGTTTGTCTTGGAATTCGCCGGAGTCCTGCGCCACGTTGTCGTAGTTACCCACAGCCACTTGTGCGTTGATACCACAAGTCCGCAAGGAGTATTCCAACACGTCCTTGAGTTGCGCGACAACAATGTTGCTCAATAAACTTATCGTATAAGGCGGGCCGCTCATTCGCTTGCCCAATTCCCTGTTTGCCTTGATAATCTCAGAGTATTTCATCTCTTTCATGACTCTGACTCCAAGAACTCAAAGAGCCCTACGCCCTTCACATAGTAGAAAGAGACAGGTCTTTGATCGAACAATACAGCCGGTGTCCGCGGCTTAACGCACACAACCCGATGAGTCGCCTTAAGCGACTTCAAGAACTCTTCGAGGTTATCGACCTCGAGACAAATGTGATAAATGACCGCGTCGGATGTTTTCAGGCTCCTGCTAACCGGGGATTTGTCATGAAGCGGCTTTAACAGCTCAACATCAGGAAGCAACGCCGACCTGCACATCACTATCTCTACTTCTTGAGACATGTCGACAATTGGGTCCGAACACTGGTAGCCCAGAGCCTGGTAAAAGGTGCAGGCAGAGGCGAGATCTCTGACGGCCAACCCGAAATGATTGAACCTAGCTTGCCGAAAAACGGATTCATCAAGCACGATCTAAACCTTTTCCAGCAACGCGCAGTAGTTTATGGCCAGTTTCTTCTTAATGGCTTCCTCCAATGTCTTTCCGGCGTACGGCAACTCCAATTCATCCCGGATTGAAAAACCAGACCCGCGAACCACTTTTTTGATTTCATCAGTATGCGAGAAAAGGTGTATGTGGTCAATCGCGGGGGCGTTCACGCAAGTGGAAACAAAGGCTTGGCCATGAGGCCTCAACAGGCCGAAAACTAGATTCATAAAGGTCTCGGGCTCCTCAATATGCTCCAGCACTTCGCCCGCGGTCACAAAGTCGTAGGTTTTCCCTAACTCCTGATGGTGGATATCTCCCAATATGAAGTCTACTCCCCTGTTATGTTGTGGGAACTCGTAATCGAGTATCGCTCGGCACAGGTCTATGGAAGTTTGACTCACGTCAGCAGCGGTATAGGTATCGAATTGTCCGAACTTTACAGCTTCCAGCAGAAATAGGCCGTGACCGGGTCCTATTTCCAGGTAACTTCCGCCACGCGATTCCCTGATTTTTGCTTTGAAGAATGAGAAGATGTCTTGGTGATTGGGCCACAGGAACTGAGTAAGAGCAAGGCCCACCATGTACCGCATCATGTAATCCGGCCGTGAATACACCTTGTCGTAGACTTCTTTGAAGTTGCTGTACCTGTACCTTCCGTTCCTTTTAAACCAGACCTGTTCCCGGACAGTGTCGTCAACAACCATCAGGTAGCTGTCCACAGCGAATTCACGATCGAGGTTCCTGGCCTGCAGAAAACGCATATACCCGGCCAGATAGGAATCGGCAAAGGCGAGAAATTCCGGACTGCATCGGCGGATATGTTGATCCAGTGCTTTGCCGTGAACAGGGTTCTTTTTATTTATGAGTTCGATCACCGGATCTAGAGTCGGCAAAGGCATCTCACACCTTGGAGGTCAACCCGTGGGAAATTTCGAAAACTCGATCCGGGCGCTTAGTCGCCCGGGTTCATCACAAGAACGGTAACTGCTTGCTGGTAATGCGCATGGGCTTAGACTCCAAACCCCTATAAACCCCATCCTCGACAGTATTTTTCAGGATCAAAGCCCCGGCGCCCACCACGCAATGGGCCGCAATCTTCACGCGGTCTTTGATTATGGCTCCGTGTCCTATAAAGGCACCGGAAGCGATCTCGCAGTTGCCGGCGATTGTTGCCTGAGCGGCTATGAAGCAATGATCAGCGATGGTGAGATGATGACCCAGGACATTGCCGCAGGCTATTATAACGTCATTCCCGATTTTAACGAATGGCTGTATGACGTTGTTTTCCATTATGAAACAGTTGTCACCCATTTCGAAGTCATTCCAATGAGCGTTCTTGGAACAAACATAGCTGATCAGAGTATATCCTTTTTGCTTGCACTGCTCATAAACCTGTGCCCGTCCTCTGTTCACCTTGGTGTACCCTACGCCGACAAACATGGAGAATTCCGAGGGCGGATAGATTTCCTCGATTCTCTCGAAAGGCACGACCCCGAGCCCCGCGACCGTACCGTCGTGCAGGAACTTCTCGTGGACGGTGAAAGCAACTACGTCGTGGGGACTGTCCTTTGAAAGGTAGAAATGGGCCAACTGCGCCATTTCACCAATGCCGAATATGACCACCTTTTTCGCAGGCACAGGCTCCACTCCTGGCGACGATTTTGGGACTTGCCTTAGGCTGCCTCAACACAGGCAACTTCGGAAGGCCGAATCAGGATTCTCCTGAGTTGCTGTCTGCCTCGGCGGACCGGTCGTAAACATTCCTCACGACAGTATAGGGTCTTCGCTTCACTTCCATAAAGATCTTGGCAAGATAGATTCCAATGATGCCCAGGCAGAATATGATTAACCCTCCAAGCAACCACAAGGAAACGATGAGCGAGGGCCAGCCCGTCAGATACTCCTGAAAAAAAATTCTGCGAACCACGAGCGTCAGCGCGGCGATCCCGGAAATTGAGCTTATCAGCATGCCCAAATAGAAGATGAACAGCAGGGGCTTGTTGCTGAACGAGGTGACCGCATTCACCAGCAAGGATACCCTATGCCTCCATGTGTAACTGGTGGAACCGCGGGAGCCTTTGCTGACAACGATCGGCGCCTGTCTGAAGCCGGTTATTGCGCACAGCCCACCCAAAAAGAGTTCGCGGTCTCGATGCTCCACGAGGCTCTGAACGTACTTCCTCCGCATAAGGCGGCTGGTCAACTGATTCGGGACTACCGGATAATAGGACAACAGGTTAAAGAGCCCAAAGAAGATGTGGCCGGATGTCCTCTCCCAAAAACCGCCCTTCCTGGATTGCTGGACACCGTAGACAACGTCGGAAGATGACTTCAGCAGCTCCTGATAAAACCGGCCCAACAGCCGAGGGTCTTCTTCCAGATCGCAGTCAATGAGGAACACCAACTCTCCTTTGGCGTGAGACAGTCCTGTCATGATGGCCTTGTGGTGGCCAAAATTTCTCGACAATTCGATGATCTTAATCCTGGGGTCCTTTTCCTGGAGAGATTTAGCGATGTTAAGAGAACCGTCCGGTGAACCGTCATCAACGAAAATGATTTCATGGTCGGGAGTTATGCTTTCCGCTTCAGCTCGGACTCTGCGATAAAACTCCTCCACAAACGCTTCCGAGCGGTACATCGTGGTGACAATCGATAGTTCCATCTTAGGCCTTCATGTACTTTCGCGCGTCCGGACCCACGTTGAATATTAGATCCACTATGCTGACACCGTGCTCGAAGGGAGCAAATAACTGATCGTACTCCGGATAACCCGAGTAGTCCGCATATGCCAGCTTGATGTTCGCCCGCTCGAACAACCGCTCTTCAATGTAATTTCCGGCTGAAGGCCCACTCAAATAGTCGGTGGCCTTTGCCTGCCGACACATTTCCACCAGCCTCTCGGTCTTGCCGTCCACAAGAACGTAATTCATGGACCAGGTTATCGTGGTGTTGATTTCCAACAATCTGCAAATGGCCGACAAAAACCTGAAGTTGACATCGCTCAAAAGATCTTCGTGCGTATTCAAGAACAATTCTTCAAAGAAATCGCTATACATTTTGAAGTGCTTGGCCTTGCGGTAATTCTGGACGATGGTCTTCCAATGCTTGGCCGGCCACCCGTGATAAGCGATCGTGGCGTCTTTAATCTTCTGAGGAAATCGTCCTTTCATCTTAACCGGTATGGTCAGCCATTTCATGCCATTAGGCGTTTTTATCAGGTTACGGTTGCGCCAATCATTTTTGGTAAACTGTGCATCGTCGAAGAGAATGAATTCATCGACTGAGGCGATGAGATCGAAATAGCCCTTCCATGGGATATAGTTGGATTGAACAATGGCTACTTTCTTCTTATAGTCCATTTCCGACTCATTGACGATCTTGGTCGCAGGGAAACGGCCAAATTGGGCCAGGCTTTCATAGCTGTCGTCCCAGGGATCTTGCTGAATAGCGGTAGAAAATCGTGGGCCCACGCGCCCAAAGAACGTCCTGACTTCCTTCCTTATTGATATCTTACCATTTTTCGTTCAATGCTGTCAAACTCGCGGCAGTGATCAGAATGGCAACTCGCCTGTGATTACAAACAATTGCTTGGTTGACGACCTATAGCGGTTGCCATAATTTTTGTCCGATTGGCAAGCACTCCAGTCCGTCATTCCTGCGGAGGCAGGAATCCAGTCCCGCGTCTCGCGGGATTTCCTGGGTTCCCGCCTTCGCGGGAACGACGGGCGTTATAACGCTCTTGAAAAGTAGGCCCCGTAGATACGATCTGAAGACCAGATTGATTAT
>JACRDF010000032.1 GCA_016212925.1 Desulfomonile tiedjei | reverse complement strand
TCCCACGATGTTCAAAGCGTGGTACAGTAGGCTAGTGGACATGCCTTGCCCTCCTTCCAAGACTTTTTCAAACCCCGGAAGGATCAAGCATGTCCTCTTTTATTTTTCAACTACACGTACGCAAATGCCGGATGAGCCCGAACATGAGCCAAGAGCAGACGTGACCCCTTTTCTGTCGTGGATCGGCTCCATGATCTCGTTGGCGTCGGTAGTCAAATACGTACACGACTCGATGATCTCACCTTCCGATCCTGTCCAGCTTTGCCAAAGCCCTGCAAAAGCGAAGGGGCTTCCATCGGCATTCCTGACCAGAAAAGGTTGTTTCTGACCTCCCTTCCTCCTCTTCCACTCGTAATATCCGTCTGCGGGAACAAGGCATCTTCTGGACTTGAAGGCTGCCCGAAAGGCCGGTTTCTCCGCGGCAGTCTCCCTCCTGGCGTTGATCAACTTGTATTCTATTGAGGAGTCCTCAGACCAAATCTCCTTCTTCGGCAACAAGTCCACATCCTCGCCCTGGCCTCGCTATACATTTCAGTCCACGCCTTTCCTGGGACCAGTATACGCACGTCTTCGGCCAAGTGTTGCAGATTTCCATATGCTTGCCCGACACTTTGGACACAATGGTTGGGTATTTAGGATACATCCCCAAAACGGCGATAGCCTCTTCTTGGGTCACGTATTTTGCCTTTCCCGCGTCCACCATCCCTTCGGCCAACTCGTCGAGAAACACTGATTCCGTCAATGGTGTGTCCTTGTAAGCAGATCTACAAACCCTTTCTCCCACTGCGCACTTGGCCGACTCTCTTATCAAACGTGATGCGCTTTCTGTGGTCAATAGCCGTGGATCGAGTTGCCTCATTGCGGCCAGCAGATTGTCTCCGATCTGAGAGTTTTCGAGAGAACCTTCCGTAGACGCAAGGACACGAAAAACCTGCCTGATGCCGTCGAGCACCTTCCCCGTGGTGTAGTCTTTCACTTCAGCCATGATCTGCCTCCTTTCGAATCCGATCTCCGAGCCTCTCTTCACATAGAAGCAGAAAATCTTCGAAAGGGAATCGCCTGTTTGGGGGATACCGTGAAAATTATCGTTCAGATTATTCCGAGGCGTGCCGCCAAGACTGCTGCTTGGGTTCGATCGGTCACTCCGATTTTGTCAAATATGTGGGTAACATGGGTTTTTACTGTATGAGGACTAATGGCGAGGTCTCGGGAAATCTCGATATTGGAAAACCCTTGAGACATCAAGCGAAGAACCTGAATTTCTCGTTTGCTGAGGCCAAACCTGTCATCCTTGTTGTGATGCTCCAAAGGCGGCACAGGATCTTGAATTAGCTCCCGAAGCGAGGTTTCCAGCGTTTCCACGTATTGGCTCGTTTTCTGTCCAGCAAGTCTTCTCCGGGTGACATCAAATCCTATCTTGATCGCGTACACCGGAATACCTCTTTTGTCAGAGACCGGATAGACCCGCACTTCGAAACATCTTTCGGAGCCATCGGGCAGCGGAACCCACCTTTCCAGCATGTGAGGTTTATGAGAATCGAAAACTCGTTTCACTGGGCAATCCTTGCAGGGGGCAGTTCGACCGAGGTGCACTTCATAGCAGTGTTTTCCTGTGATGTCCGCGAGTTCGCGACCGCCACCCTTTAACCCTGTCGCGTTTGCCCATTGAATTCGGAGATTACCGTCTATGAGGTGCAGATGTGCTTTTATGCTTTGCAGGATAGGCAGATAGGCAGCAATCCAAGGATCTTCGTCGTCGTGAATCTTGACTGTTTCTTTCTTCTTCATGGCGCTGCCTCCATGTTCATGGCGAAAATCGGTTGAGTGCCCCGATTTTCTGTCAAAGGCAAGTTCAATCGGAACGAGCAGATAGCCTCGGGAAAGGCTGGTTTCCCGTCCTCAGATGGCGTACATGGTGTTGGGGGAAACCATGTATGCCAGAGACGGACCGGGGTATGGACAAAGATATAGCACAGATGTACTCGGTGGTCGATCAGGTTTTCGGCTTCGTGCGCGGTTGGGGCCGGAGCATGGAGATCGGCGAGGTTGAAAGGAATCTGGTGGCGATACTGATGAGAGTGGCTAGAGGCGGTTGCAAAACCTCGGATGGCGTGTAACCGCGTGATATCGCGTATGAAATAAGTCCTTGTACTCCTTATATTTTTGGTATATTCATCTCGCCGGAGGTAAGTCCGGTGAGCAAACGAGTCGTGTACCTGACCGATGAGCAATGGAAGAAGATCGAACCCCTCATTCCCAAGCCTCCTCCTCGACCGGAACGGGGTCAGCCGGAACGGGGTCAGGTCTCGTCTTGGCTCATGCCGGACCGTCGTTACATGGGGATGCCATATCGCGGCCTTTCTCTCTGTTTTTGCTGGTGCGCGGGAGAGGATTTGAACCTCCCGACTCACTGAATTGAATTCTTGAGACCATTGCGCAGGATTTCGATTACCGCCTGAATGATTGACTTGAGCGAGGAAGAATTCAGAGTCGCAACTTGCGACACAATAAGATCCTGACTGGCTGTGAAGAGTTTCCCTGCTCGGGCATAACTGATGACGCGAAGAGAGCCATGATCGAAACTATCATCAGTTATTTCAATGGAATGAGCATCTCCATAAGGGTTGCTCGTAACCTGACACAAAATCCAGTCACCACGGCCGGAATTCGCAAGAACAACCGCCGGCCGCAGCTTCGCCTGTGATAGATCAGAAAAAGGAAAGGGGATAAGCACTACCGCTCCTGCTGTAGGTGTGACCACGCCACATCCTCCTCCGGGCGGTTCCAATCCTTGGCCAACGCCGCTTCACTTAGAAGAGCCGTTTCATTCACCTGTGCTACGGGTGCGTCTTCGAGTATGGTTACAAGAGCACGTCGCGTGGACGCTAGTTTCACAGGTTCCAAGAGTCTGACGTTCCCCTGTTCGTCAATTGTGGCTTCAACCGTCCGAATCATCTGCCCACCTCCATGCCTATAATATACGAATCCCGGTTGGTCCGTCGAGGGAAGATTTGGACATTTCATATAATCCAGGGAATTCCGGAGTGGGATTCTTTTTCCGCTGAACTGAAGATAGTTCACAGAGTGCCCAATGTTCCTCAGAAAAGAAAAAAGGCCCTGCGGTTTGCAGGACCTGACTCTTATTCTCTGGTACGCTGGGAGAGGATTTGAACCTCCGACCCCTGTCATCACCAATGCTTTTCCCGGGAACTCTTTCTCACCGCTGCGGCGCTCTCGCCGGTCCACCTTTTGAAAGCCCGCCGGAAGTTGGTGGCCTCATCAAAGCCC
Organism: Desulfomonile tiedjei; assembly: GCA_016212925.1. Classification (NCBI taxonomy): domain Bacteria; kingdom Pseudomonadati; phylum Thermodesulfobacteriota; class Desulfomonilia; order Desulfomonilales; family Desulfomonilaceae; genus Desulfomonile; species Desulfomonile tiedjei. The sequence continues at coordinate 6,396 of JACRDF010000032.1, read as the reverse complement.
ACAAGGCCGGATATCTGATCAATGCTCAGCCTGGTACCAGTGAGATAACCTCTTGCGATCTCGGCTCGGACCCCATCTAATATCTCTTTAAAGGTAATGTTTCTTTCCCTCAACCTGCGGCGCAGCGTCCGAGCGCCAAGGCCCAGATCTTCCGCAATATCCTGAATCCGGACCGACTTCCCCGGAGAAGAGAAAATCATTCTCCGGACCATGTGAACGAGATCATCCGATTGCCGGTACTTCAGGAGCAACTCCTGGCACTGGTTCTTACATACCTCGGCTATTTGAGGGCTGGTCATCTTCAGAGGACGTTCCAGTACCGACGCGTCCATGCGCACTAGATTTCTGTCGCAACCGAATTTAACCGGACAATCAAAATACTTTTTGTAGAGATGAACGTGGCCGGGCGGGGCATAGGAAACTTGGATTTCAAGCAGTGGCGGCGGACTCCCGGTAAGGAAATGAATGGTGGCGCATGCCGAAGCAATCACTTTTTCAATAGCAAATATCAATACCCGGTCAGCCACAAGAGGACTGGCCACGAAAACATTCCAGATCGCATGCTTATCATCTGACGTGAAACTGACTCGAACCAGAGACCCTGATATTTCCCAGAACTCCATGGCGATCTTGTTTGCATCACGCCAGGTCCGCGCGCTCGCCAGAGCGTACCCCCAGAAACCGAGGCGGCTTATATAACTCGAATCATCAATAGCAGACAGGCCGATTGCAGGGTCACCACTCTCGTCAATGGCATTGATCACGATTTGGCAATATTGCCGATAGGTTATGCCGGGGTCTCTTTCGGCAAGCCACAATTGATCAAGCCCGGTGCCAGTCAGTAGCTTGTCTAATTGAATTCCTCTCGTCAGCATCTTTTCGACCAGCCACTTGGCAGCCTCTGCGGGAATTCGTTCGGTCTCCATGGGAGTACCTTTTGGCCTTGACCGGAATGGATCACTATTTGTCAGCTATAGACCTAGCGGGGCAGTCGGGTTTGCTCCATATTATTGCGAAGGCAGATTGGGGTCAAGACCGTTGTGAGGCCCTTAACGAATCGGGGGAGGACAAGACATGGGACAGCGGTTCAATAATCTGGTGGACGTGCAGCAGGCGTCCTGCGCTCGGTATGGCGCGCGCGAAATGTTCGGCGAAAAGGGAGCGGACGGTTACCGATGGGTGACATTCGGTGAGTTCGGCGAAATGGTCGATCAGATGCGCGCCGGTCTTGCCTCTCTGGGCGTAGGACATGAGGATAAGGTGGCCGTCATAGCCAACAACTGCGTGAGGTGGGCTGTCTCCGCTTATGCCACCTACGGATTGAGAGCGCAGTTCGTGGCCATGTACGAGTCGCAACCCCTCGATGAATGGAAGTTCATCCTCCGCGATTCAGAGGCAAAGGTATTGCTGGTGCGATCCCCGCAAATCGCTCAACGGGTGAAGGGCTTTGTGCAGGACGTGGAAACGCTGGAAGCGCTGGTATGCCTGGACGGCGAGGCCGACGGCGCGTATTCGTATGCGGACTTGATCCGGAGGGGGAAACGCAACCCGGTCCCAAGCATGAAACCTTCACCGGATGAGCCGTTTGGCCTCATCTACACCTCCGGAACCACGGGCAATCCCAAGGGGGTCATCTTGACCCACAACAACCTCATCACCCAAATGGAGTCTGTAGAAGACCTCCTTGACCTTAGTCCAGAGGACCGCAGCCTGTCATTCTTGCCCTGGGGCCATCTGATGGGCCAAATTGTGGAAGTTCACCTCGTTGTATACAAAGGGTTTTCCGCGGCCATCGTGCCTGATCCCATGAAAATAATCGAAGATTTCTCCCTCATCCGCCCCACAATTTTCTTTAGCGTGCCTAAGCTGCTCAACCGATTCCACGAGGTAGTGCTCGGAGCCATCCATAAAAAAGGCGGCCTGGCCAAATTGCTCTTTGACAAATGCATGACCGCTCGTGCTCAACTGCGTGAAGGCCGGGACATTGGGCTGAAGGATCGCGTTACCGTCGCAGTGGCCGACAGGCTGGTAATGTCCAAGATCCGCGATCGATTCGGCGGGCGTCTACGCTGGATGACCAGTGGCGGCGCAGCGCTCAGCCGCGAGTTGATCGAATTCATGGAGTGCCTGGGCCTCTCGGTTTATGAGGGTTATGGTCTGACCGAGACCACCATGGCCTTGACGTTCAACACCAAGGATGAACGTCGTATAGGCAGCGTGGGCAAGCCCGTGAAAGCAGCGAGGGTCGTTTTGGACAAATCCGTGGAAGGGGCACGGGAAAACGAAGGGGAAATCGTAGCATACGGTCCGCTCATAACCGTCGGGTACCATAAGCTGCCCGAGTTGTTCGCTGAAAGCCTCACCGAGGATGGAGGGTTTCGCACAGGCGATCTTGGCAGGTTCGATGACGACGGATACCTGTATGTCACCGGCAGGATCAAGGAGTTGTACAAAATGACGAACGGCCGGTATGTCGCACCGTCGCTCCTGGAAGAACAGCTCAAGCAGAGTCGCTATGTGGCCCATGCTATGATCTTCGGCGACAATCGTCCGTACAATATTGTGTTCATTGTTCCTGAAATGGAGGCCATGGGGGATTTCGCGCAGGATCAAGGCCTCGATCTGGGCCGTAAGGGCTGGGAGAGAAGCGATCCGGTTCAAGCTCTGTTCAAAAAGGAAATCGACACATTTTGCGGTGATTTCAAGACCTATGAAAAACCCATGAAGGCCGTGGTAATCACCGATGATTGGACTCAGGAAAACGGTCTATTGACACCCACTTTGAAACTGAAGAGGCGAAAGCTTGTCGATATGTATTCAGAACTCATTGCAGAGCAGTACACCGGAGAGCCTGGGGGCACACCGTGAATTTGCCCAGCCGAAAAGAGATCATTAAGCAGGTCCGCGGTGAAGGGAAAAAGATCGCGGCAGTGCTCCCCATTCACTATCCCAGGGCATTGCTGAGGGCTTTTGGCTTTCACCCCATTGAGGTGTGGGGGCCGCCGGGAATCAATACCCACGCGCAAGCCGGCCATTTCCAGGAATACGCCTGCGCTATTGTCCGTAATGCCACCAGCTTCCTGAGCACCGATCCCGGGAAACAGTTGGACTGCATCCTGATTCCCCACACCTGCGACTCGCTGCAAGGCATGGGATCCATATTCAAGGATTTCCTGTCCGGCGGCAAACCTGTGCTGACCATTTACCATCCCCGAGGCCGCGGCCAGTGCCAACTCCAATTCTTGCAGAAAGAGTTGGAAGACTTAGCGGAAAGGCTCCGACCACTGTCCGATGTCGATCCTTCCGATGCAGATCTGATTGCCGCGCTCGACATCGAGGGTCAGGCCGACGCTGCGTTCGCACAGATCTGCCTCAACAGAGACAAATACTCCGTCAGCGATCGGGATTTTTTTTCCGCACTGCGCTCGCGTGAGTTTCTGCCCGCGGAGGTTTTCCTGGAATTGGCTCAGACCTTGCCGAAGGCACAGGCCGACCGAAAGGGTATTCCCCTGTTGTTGAGCGGAATTGTGCCGGAGCCCATGGAGCTGTTTGACCATATCAACGACATGGGCGGTAGAGTGGTGGCGGACGATTTGGCGTGTTGCGGACGACGGGTATACGAGACCTACGACGACGCGAATCCTTTTCGTCGAATGGCACGTCAGATGATGTCCATGCCCCCGGACCCTACGGTAGGGGCTTCGGTCGAGGACAGGTGCAAGCATCTGGTGACTAAGATGGAAAAATACGGAGCAAGGGGCGCAGTGGTCTACAACGTCAAGTTTTGCGAACCGGAACTCTTCTATTTGCCCCTCCAGCGTAAGGCCTTGGAAAAACGCGGCTGGCCCCTGCTTTACCTCGAGACGGACCTGGAGGGTACGATTCCTTTCCAGGTCTTAAATAGGATTCAGTCATTTCTGGAGATGTTGAGATGAAAATCGGCAGTTTCCTGGCCTACCATTTGAAGGCAGGAGTGATTGGCAAGGCAGCACTTCGCTTTGAACGCTTGCGATCCAAATGGAAGGCAGGCAGGAAAGGCACGGCCGGCAATGACTCGCTGGTGCCTCCCCTGGCATCGAGATTCCGCATGAAGGAATTGATTTCGCAGCAATACCTGGCAGGCAATTATGCTAATGGGGTCAAAAAAGTGGCCTGGGTAGCCTCAGGCGCTCCGGTGGAAATACTGCAGGCCCTCGATTACTTCGTATACTTCCCTGACAACCATTCCGCGCTGTGCGGCGCCCGCAGGCAAGCGGTGGAATTCGCTACCGAGGCCGAGAATGCAGGTTATTCACGCGATATCTGTTCATATCCAAGGACAGAGATTGGAGCGTTCCTCACTGGCAGGAGCCCTGTTGGAAGGATACCCAAACCTGACCTCATCGTCTGCAGCAACAACATCTGCCAGACCATTCTCCAATGGTATCAAGTTATGGCTGCCTACCATAAGGCGCAGTTTGTAAACATCGACACGCCTTTTCTCTATGAAGGCCCCAAAGACCACCAAATAGAATACGTGCAGAAACAACTGGAGGATTTAATATCAATCGCGGAGAGGATTGCCGGAAAAAGCCTGAAGTACGCCCGGTTGAAAGAAGCCTTGCGGTTGGGCAAGGAAGCATCCGAGCTGTGGCTGGCAATTCTCAATCGCGCACAGACCAAACCTTCGCCTCTCACTGCCTTTGACGCGTTCATAAACATGGGGCCTATTGTAGCGTTGCGTGGACAACCGGAAACCATTAGTTTCTACCGAAACATGCTAAAGGAAGTCGACGAACGAATCTCCAAAGGAGTGGGCGCGGTCAAAAATGAAAAGGCCAGGCTGCTTTGGGACAACCTCCCCATCTGGTACCGGTTGAGTTGGCTGTCGCAGTTGCTGGCTGAGCGTGGAGTCAACGTAGTAATTTCAAATTACACGTACGGGTGGGGAGAACTCGCTCCGCTGATGGACCCGCTGCGGCCTATCGAATCCATGGCGCGGGTATACCTGATGCCCTATCTCAATCGTTCTGTTCAATATAAGCTCCAGTCCATGAAGAATATGGTTAAGGATTTCGATCTCGATGGCGTGATTTTGCACTCGGATCGCTCGTGCAAACCCTATTCCATAGGACAGATAGACCAACGCAACGAACTGGTAAACGGGCTCGGTATTCCGGCCATGCTGCTGGAGGCCGACCACAACGATTCAAGGGTCTTTTCCGAGCAGCAGACAAAGAACCGATTGGAAGCATTTGTCGAAATGCTGTGCTAGCGCGCTGTATCGGCAATGGCTGGGTAATAACAACTTCCATGACGCAAAGCTAGCACGAACACGGGGATTCTCTTGGACTACTACGCGGGCATTGACGTAGGTTCCCTTACCACGGACGTGGTCATCATCGACGCCAACGAAAAGATCGTAGGCTGCTCCGTTGTCCCGACTGAGGCAAACAGCACTCAAGCTGCTGAGGAAGCCCTCTCGCAGGCCCTCCGTCAAGCAGGCATAGATCGAAACCGGATAAAATGCACGGTCGGCACCGGCTATGGTCGAATCTCTCTGCCTTTTGCCGACAAAGGGGTTACTGAGATCTCATGCCACGCAATGGGGTCCCATAGACTGTTCCCCGAAATATCCACGGTCATTGACATCGGGGGACAGGATTCCAAGGTCATCCGTGTGGGCAAGAACGGAAAGGTCCTGGATTTTGCCATGAATGACAAATGCGCAGCCGGCACGGGGCGTTTCTTGGAGGTAATGGCTTCGAAATTGGGAGTCAGTCTGGATGAAATGGGTAATTTGTCGCTAATGGCCAAGGGAATGGCAGGCATCAGCAGCGTGTGCACCGTTTTCGCGGAAAGCGAGGTGGTTTCTCTGGTGGCGAAGAACCACCCCAAAGATGAGATCATAAAAGGTCTACATTGCGCGATAGTCAATCGCGTTTGGAGCATGTTTATGAGCGTGGCCGCGGGTGGCAAAGTGACCATGACCGGGGGTGTAGCCAAGAACCGAGGCGTGGTGGCCTTGTTTGAGGAGAAAGCGGGCAGTCCCATACTTATTCATGAAGATCCGCAGATCGTGGGGGCCTTCGGCGCAGCGCTCTTTGCCAAGCGAGGGTGACCTTTCGGAAGTAAAAAACGTCTCCGAAGCTGACGCGGGTTTTGGATTGTGTTTCCTCTCAAAGCCTTTGCCTATGGCTGGCCTTCCGAAAAAAGTCACGGGAAACCCACAGAAAAGCAAAAAGACCGTGCAGTGGCACGACCTTATGACAACTCAACATGAGCCAAGAGCAGACCTGATAATCATAAAAAGGCGCCTCTGAGTCGGGGGGTGTGATATCCCCGACTTGCCATTAACCAAAGGAGGCGCCCAATGGAAGTGTATGCGGCGATTGATCTTCATGCAAGCAACAGTTT